>QKGY01000404.1 GCA_003250235.1 Desulfuromonadaceae bacterium | reverse complement strand
AGGATGAGGAAATTTCTACTGGCAGGTTTGATGGTTTTTTTGTGCACCGGAACGGCGATGGCGGCAAAATACGACATTCGCTTTCTGGATACCCTGACCGATAGCACCTTTGGCGATTTCGTCAAAGAGGCCGGTACCGTAACAGCCTATCGGGCCCTGGCCCCGGCTGAACCCGAAGGGCTCACCGGCTTTGATATCGGCGCCGAAGTCAGCATGGTCAAGATTGACTCCGACATCTGGAATGAAGTTGTCACCAACGGTGATGCTCCCGACTATCTGGCCGTACCGCGCATTCATGTCCGCAAAGGGCTTCCCTTTAATATCGATGTCGGCGCCATGTATTCCGAAATCCCCAATTCCAATATCAAACTGTACGGCGGGGAAGTCCAGGTCGCTTTGCTGGAAGGGTCGGTGGTAACCCCGGCTCTGGCGATTCGCGGCAGCTATACCACCCTGGAAGGGGTGGACGATCTGAGTCTGAAGACCTATGCGGCTGATGCGGTGGTCAGTAAAGGGTTCGCCATGCTGACTCCCTATGCCGGTATCGGCGTGGTGGGAATTTCAGGAAAATACGAGGGCAATGACACCACGCTCCAGGCTACTCTCAAGGATCAGGATTTCACCGAAACCCGGTATTTCGGTGGGGTCCAGCTCTCGATGATGCTGGCCCGTCTGACCGTGGAGGCCGAATATCTCAACAACCCCGTGTATTCGCTGAAGCTGAGCATCGGCTGGTAGATAAGGGGGGCTTGTCCGAAAGAGAATCTATGCGAGCAAGCAATTCGACAAGAGTTTTGAAAGTGTAACAAAAGCATCATACCCCTTAGCCTTGCTAAGGGGTATTTGTTTAATAGCTGAACAATGAAACAGGAAACCCGAAATTCAGTCCGGGAATTCCGATTGATTTTTTTTGAAAAATTAATATTCCTGGGCGGTTAGGCTGGAATGCAATATTGCATTCCATTTAATTGCAAAATTCAATACAAAAAACTTGCAAAATACAAAATATATGTAAACTATATGTCGTGCAGATTGGAATACAAAACAAAACAGATTTTGTTCGGGGAGGTTGTTATGAGGAGAGTTTTTCTGTTGGCTCTATTGTTTTTGGGATGTTCTCAGCTTGCTCTTGCGGCACCGAAACCCTTGTCGTTTCAGCCCATGGTTAAAACGATTTCCACCTCCGTCGGTTCTGTTCAGGACGGTCCCCTGGTTGTGCCCCTGATCACCTGGGCTGGAGATATCCAGACCATTTATGCAAACGGGAACTCACGAACCACTGCCAAGGGAAGTCTGTTCGATCAGAATGGCATTCAGGCGACTCTCGTCCGCGAGGATAATTTTTCTAAGCAGATTGAGGATTACATCTCGGGCAAAAGCCCCTTTTTGCGTGGCACTCTGGGAATGATCAACCAGGCTGCGGAAGTTCTGACCAAGGATGCGCGCACAGCACCCGTCATCATTTTCCAGCACAGCTGGTCGACCGGCGGGGATTGTCTTGTCGTCAAAGATTCGATCAAGACAGCGAAGGACCTGCGCGGCAAAACGATCGCCTTGCAGCTTTATGGCCCCCATGTCGATTACCTTGCCAATATTCTCGATAGCGCCGGGTTATCCCTCAAGGACGTGAAACTGATGTGGATACAGGACCTGACCGGTTCGGAAAATACCCCTATGTCCGCCTTGTACGAAAACGGGGTGGATGCCGCCATGGTCATTGTCCCGGATGCGCTGGCGCTGACATCCAATGGCACCGTTGGGACCGGCTCCGAGGCCTCCGTTCGCGGGGCCAAGATCCTGCTCTCGACCAAGACGGCCAACCGGATCATTGCCGATGTTTATGCTGTGCGAAGCGATTATTTCCAGAGTCACAGAACCCAGATTGAGAAATTTGTTTACGCCCTTTTTAAAGCCGAAGAGGGTATGAAGACTCTGATTGCCAACAAAACGACCCAGCCTGCCGAATATCGACAGATGATCGGTGCCGCAGCGGAAATCCTCCTCGACAGCCCTCAGGCGATTGCCGATACCGAAAGTCTTCTGGGGGATATGGAGACTGCCGGTTATCGGGGCAATGTCGATTTCTTTGCCTCGGCCTCTTATCCGCGTTCGCTTAAAAAACTCACACAGGAAATACAGTCCGCCTATATCCCTGCGGGAATTCTCTCCAAGAAAATTGCTCTTAATGGCCCCGGCTGGGATTTCGAAAAACTGCGACAGGGGCTTTTCAATGTCAGCAAAGCCGAATCGCCCAAGTTCGATCAGCAGCAGGTCGCTGCCCTGGTCAACAAGCGCCAGCAGCAGGGCAACCTCTCCGAAGGCGAGCTGTTCAACTTCGAAATCTTCTTCAAGCCCAACCAGACGGAATTTCCCGTCGATCTCTACGAGAAGGAATTCGCCAGGGTGGTCAAGCTGGCCTCGACTTACGGCGGAGCCATCATTACTGTGGAAGGCCACAGCGACCCCCTCGGGTATCTCAAGAAGAAAAAAGCCGGTGAGACGGCTGTGGTTCTCAACCAGATTCGTCAGAGCGCCAAAAACCTCTCCGTTTCCCGAGCCACCTCCGTCCGCGATGCCGTGATTTCTTTTGGCAAAGGCCAAGGGGTTTCTCTCGATCCCTCCCAGTTCGCCGTGACCGGTCTCGGGATCACCAGCCCTCGTACCGGCATGTGCGGAAGCGATCCTTGTCCACCAAGCACGGAGCAGGAATGGCTCTCCAATATGCGCGTGGTGTTCCGAATCGTTCAGGTTGAAGCGGAAGCCGAAGTCTTTAAACCCCTGTAATTTGTTTTGGGAAGGAGGAAGGCTATGATCTGTTCCCCCCGTCGTTATTCGGGGTTCACCCTGGTCGAATTGCTTATTGTTGTGGCCATCATCGGCATTCTGGCTTCAATTCTTATCCCACAATTCAAAAATAAGGGAACATCCACGGCCCCGAACAGTCAGACGCCTGCTGCTCCCGTGGGAGGGCCTGTTCCGAACCAGGGCCCTTGGCCGCCCGCGCAGTCCAAGGACCCCGCTGTCGTCAGCCAGATCTCACTGGAGAAAAACTATTACGTTGTGCTGGACGGCTCGGGGAGCATGCGAGAGGAATCCTGCTACGGAAATAATCGCAAAGCCGATGAAGCCGAGTCGGCTCTGAAGGATTTTTTCGAGACGATCCCCGCAGAGAATAACGTCGGGTTGTACGTGTTCGACGGCGCCGGGTCATCCGAGCGTGTTCCGCTCGGAGTCGGCAACCGGGGTCGTTTGCAAGATGCTCTAGCACGGGTGCGGCCTGAAGGCGGAACCCCTCTCAGTCGTGCCATCGACGCGGGGTACCAGGCCTTGACCCGGCAGGCTGCCCGTCAACTGGGTTACGGAGAATATCATCTTGTTATCGTCACCGACGGAGAGGCCAGCCCTGGCTATGATCCTACCCTGACGGTTAACAACATCATCGACAACACGTCCATCGTGATCCATACCATTGGATTTTGTATCGATGAAGGGCACTCCCTGAACCAGCCCGGGCGAACCCTCTACAGCTCCGTCCAGGATGCCCAGAGCCTGAGTCGAGAGCTGAAGGCGGTTTTGGCCGAGTCCGAAGATTTCAATGTCTCTCAGTTCCAGTAAGGTACGGAGATTTTTATGAACCGACACGTAAAAATTGTCCTGGGACTCCTGGTGGTCGGCCTTGCTGTCATCGCCCTCGCCAAGGTTCTATTGCCTCTCTGGCAGGATCGGTCGCAGAAATCCACCAGCGATGCCCGGGCGACCAAAGGGACGATTCAACTGGCGATGGACAACTGGGTGGGCTACCAGCCCATGTGCTCTTCGCAGATGAAGACCCGGATGCGTCAGTCCGGTTATATCCTTGAGTGCGTCAACGATCAGGCCGACTATCCGGGGCGCATGGAGAAGCTGAGAAGCAACAAATACCAGCTTGCTGTGGCCACCGTGGATTCCTATATTCTCAACGGGGCCCGTGAAAACTTCCCCGGAGTCATCACGGCCGTCATTGACGAGTCTTTCGGGGGAGATGCCATGCTGGCCTGGAAGGATCAGTTTGACAATCTCGATGCGCTCAAGCAGGCGACCAACCTCAAGGTGTCTCTGACCCCCGATTCTCCCAGCGAACATCTGGCCAAGGCCGCTGCTGTTCATTTCGACATCCCGGCGCTTAAAACCCGGGTCAAGGATTGGCAGGTGCCGACCAACGGCTCGGAAGAAGCCCTCAAAAACCTCCTTTCCAAAAAGACGCCCGTTGCCGTTCTCTGGGAACCTGATGTCTCAAGGGCTCTGGAAAAGGGCAAAGGGCAGATCGTCAAGCTTCTCGGCACCGAAGTGACCTCGAAACTGGTCGTCGATATCCTGCTGGCCAACCGCGATTATGCGCAGGACAACCCCGAAGCGGTGAAAACCTTTCTCGCCAACTATTTTCACACCCTGAAATATTATCGGGACAACCCGGATGAGCTGCGCTCTGAAATCAAGGATTCGACCGGGCTTTCCGGCGACCAGGTTGACAGCATGCTCAAGGGGGTCAAGTGGGCCAGCCTGACGGATAATGCCCAGCACTGGTTTGGCGTCGCCTCTTTCGGTGCCATCCCCGAGGAAGGCCTTGTGGAAACCATTGAGGGTGCGTCGAGGATTCTGGTCGGCGCCGGCGATTTCCCCTCGTCCCCGTTGCCGGATCACGACCCCTACCGGATCACCAACAGCCAGTTTGTGACCGATCTGTATCAGGGCGGCATGTCCGCCGGCCAGTTCACTTCTCCGGGGGCTGCCGTGATTCCCGCGGCCGCGGCTTCAGCGCCGGTGTTCACGGCGCTGAGCGACCAGCAATGGAAATCTCTGAGGGAGGTCGGCACCTTGCAGGTTCGTCCCATCCTGTTCCAGAGCGGTACGGCCACTCTGAGCTATGAAGGGAAACTCGAACTGGACGAGGCCGCCGAGTCCTTGCAGCACTACCCCAGCTTTCGGGTCCTGATCAAAGGGCATACCAGCACACAAGGGGAAGACCAGGCCAACAGGACTCTTTCGGAGGCCCGGGCCGAGGCGGTCAAAAGGTATCTGACGGTTACGCACGCCCTTGAACCCAATCGGGTACGGGCCGTAGGGTTAGGCGGCAGTCAGCCTTTGGCCCGACAACCCGGCGAGACGTACCGCGCTTTCATGTACCGGTTGCCCCGTGTCGAGCTGGTTCTGGTCTCGGAGGTCTTCTGATGACGAAAAAATCGGGTTCAGCTCCCAAGATCGGCCTGGATGATTTTTCCCAGAAAGCCATTCAGAAGGCGGTCACCAGTCGCGGGTTTCAGATGCCCCTCTTTCTTTACCCTTCCGCGGTGGGGATTCTCTCTTTTGCCGCCATGTCGGTTGCGGGGGTCTCGTCAGTGCTTGCGGGGTTGGGTGTGGGATCCGTGGTGCTCGGAGCCGGGGCTTTAGCCTATCACCTGGGATTTCGCAGGGAGAAACTGGCTCGCGATTATCTGACCCGGCTGCACCAGAGCCTGAACAACAAACGGCAGCAGATGCTTGTCGATCTTGGCCAGCAGATGAAACAGCTCGCCTTTTCCCAGGGGGTTGCCCAGCTCGATAGCCTCCAGCGCAAATTCAAGAATTTTGTCGATATTCTCAATCGCGTTTTGGACAGCGAGGAGATCACCTACGGGCGGTATCTGGGGATCGCCGAACAGGTCTATCTCTCCAGCCTGGATAACCTTGAGCGTGCTGCGGCCTCCTTGGCCAGCGTGCAGACCATCGATCCCCGTCATATTGACAGGCGTATCGAGGATATCCATGCCGACGGGATTGTCACCGATACCGAGGCCACCGAAAAGGAAGCCTTGAACCAGCGCAAGACATTGCGCGAGACCCAGCTTCGCAAGGTCGAGGTCCTTCTTGCCCAGAACGAGATGGCCATGA
>QKGY01000468.1 GCA_003250235.1 Desulfuromonadaceae bacterium | reverse complement strand
GCTGTTTTCTTTTCAGCCTTCACCGACACGATGGATTCCGATGACTCCTGCCGAAAAAATTGTGGAAATCTACTCCGACGGAGCCTGCTCGGGAAATCCCGGACCCGGTGGCTGGGGAACTATTCTGCGGTATGACGGCCGCGAAAAAGAACTCTCGGGCTTTGAGCCCGCGACAACCAACAACCGCATGGAGTTGATGGCGGCCATCGCCGGCCTCGAAGCTCTCAAACGTCCCTGCACGGTTCGCCTTACAACCGACTCGCAATACCTCCACAAGGGGATCACGGAATGGATCCACGGATGGATGCGCAAAGGGTGGAAAAATTCCAAAAAAGAAGAGGTTGTCAATCGCGACCTCTGGGAGCGACTGCTCAGGGCCGTCGAACCCCACCAAATCACCTGGACCTGGGTTCGAGGTCACGCCGGGCATCCCGAAAACGAACGCTGTGACGAGTTGGCTCGATCCGCCATCACCGAGGGGATGGCAAGACGACCCTGAGTCTCCTTTCGTCATAGACAATCGGTCGATCTGTGCTATTATCTTGGACGATTGATTCTTTTCCGCTTTACGGGTGGGTCATGACGCTTACACCGCGAAAGACCTGCTCCGGTCACTGACATCGATCACCATTACTGACTTTCTTCGCGGAACCGTCTATGCCTTCAGCATCCGCCGACATTCCCTCAGCCCTTACCCTGGGAGAGCTGCAACCAACGCTTGAGGCTCTTCTGTCCCTGGCTCTGTATGCCGGTATTGCCCTTTTTCTGGTCGGTGTTCTGCTCCTGCTGGCCTGGGCTCTCGGGCATAAGACCCGTAACGAGGTAAAACAGCAGCCCTACGAATCCGGAATCGCGCCAACCGGCGCAGCGCGGCTTGGCGAGCCCGTTCCTTTCTACCTTGTTGCCATTTTCTTTATCGTCTTTGACGTGGAAATTGTTTTCGTCGTCTCCTGGGCCGTCGCCTACGACCTGCTCGGTTGGGCCGGTTTCGCCCAGATGAGTTTTTTCATTTTTATGCTTTTTCTCGGTCTGGTTTATCTCTGGAAAGCCGGTGGTCTCGATTGGGGCCCCAGCTCCATGCGCAGAAAACAGAAGGCCCATGATTGAAGAGATCCCGCAAAACATTATCCTGACCACCCTTGATGACGCCATCAACTGGGGGCGCAAAAACAGCCTCTGGCCCATGTTTTTCGGGCTATCCTGCTGTTTTGTCGAGATGATGACCAGCATCACGCCCCGGTTCGACCTGGCACGGTTCGGCGCCGAAGTCCTTCGCGGCAGTCCTCGCGAGGCGGACCTGATGGTCATTGCCGGAACGCCCTTCAAAAAAATGGGCCCCTCAATCCTGCGTCTGTATGAACAGATGGCCAACCCCAAATGGGTCATCGCCATGGGCAGTTGCGCCAATTCGGGGGGGATGTACGATTCTTACAGCGTCATCCAGGGCGTTCACCAGATTATTCCCGTGGATGTCTATGTCCCCGGATGCCCTCCAAGACCCGAAGCCTTTATGCATGGCCTGATGCTTCTGCAGGAGAAGATCGCTCGGGAGGAACGACCTGCTCGAAGCGTCCTTGGGCTTCCCGGGGGCAACGAGGGGACCACAGCCCCCGTTCTGGTGGACGGAGCCAGTAAGAGTCGCGATACCCGGGGCCCCGGTTACGGCTCCAGCCCCATCCGCGGCACTTCCATGCAACATCCCCGGTTCTGGAAAAGCCGCTCTGACGTCATGTGGCGTCCCCCGCAACCGAAGATCGAATTCCCCGGAACCGACGACCTGCAGCGCGCCATTCGGGAGCGTTTCGGCGATCACGTCGGTATCGACGCGCAGGCGGTCGATATGCCGACCTTTGTTGCAAAGCCCGAGCAGGCCCAGGATCTTCTGGCTTTTCTCAAGCACGATGCGCCGCGCACATATCGCCGTCTAGAGGACATCACCGCAGTGGATGAATCGGAGCGCCAGACGCGGCCCGATCAGGACTACACTCTGGTCTACCATCTGCTCTCCTTCGATGCTCCAAGTTACGCCCGGGTCAAGGTCCCCCTGAAGGGAACTGCCCCCGAGGTCCCTTCGGCAACCGGTCTCTGGCCTTCGGCCAACTGGTACGAGCGGGAAGTGTACGACATGTTCGGGATTTCCTTCTCCGGACATCCCGACCTGCGCCGCATACTCATGCCAGAGTCCTGGACCGGGCACCCCCTACGGAAGAACCACCCATTTCGGGCCACCGAGATGCCCCCCTACACTGCCCAGACCGCAGCCACCATGGTCCCGCGAGACGGAGGTGCCTTTTTCAAAGGGCAGCCAATCGGAGAGGGCGAAGGCTCGATGGTTCTCAACGTCGGGCCACACCACCCCGGGACCCACGGGGTCCTGAGACTTATCCTCAAGCTCGAAGGCGAGGAGCTCAGCGATATCGATGCCGACATCGGATATCATCACCGCGCTGCCGAAAAAATGGGAGAACGCCAGCACTGGAATCAGTTCATCCCCTATACCGACCGGATCGATTATCTCTCCGGGGTAATGAATAACCTGGCCTACCTCTATCCGCTTGAGACCATGCTCGGCGTGGAGGTTCCCGAACGCGCGCAGGTTATCCGCATCATGCTGTGTGAGCTGTTCCGCATCGCCAACCACCTGGTATGGCTCGGCACCTTCGGCAACGACGTTGGGGCAATGACCCCCGTCTTCTATGCCTTCGAGTCCCGCGAAAAGATTTTCGACATTGTGGAGATGGTCACGGGCGGGCGGATGCATCCCTCCTGGTTCCGTATCGGCGGCCTCCCGGCCGACCTGCCGGAAGGGTGGAAGGCGGTTGTCGACACCTTCACCCGGGATTTTTCCTCCCGGATTGACGACCTCGAACGGATGCTCACCAACGGTCCCATTTTCCGGGCCCGTACCGAGGGGGTCGGAGCCATCTCCCTTGAGCAGGCTATGGACTGGGGGGTGACCGGTCCGAACCTGCGTGCCTGCGGTCTCCAGTGGGATCTGCGTCGTGCCATGCCCTATGGCGGCTACGACAGGTTTGACTTCGACATCCCCACGGCATCGGGCGGCGATTGTTTCGCCCGCTACCAGGTCAGACTGCAGGAGCTGCGGCAGAGCTTACGCATCGTGCAGCAATGTGCCGAGAAAATGCCCGCTGGGCGCTGGGTGACCGACGATTATCGCTTTGCCTACCCCAAAAGGGAAGATGGTCTGAAGGATATCGAAAGCCTCATCCACCACTTTGTCAATGTGTCACGCGGCATGACGCCTCCGCGCGGCGAATGTTACCGGGGCATCGAATCGAGCAAGGGGGAATGCGGATACTACATGGTGAGTGACGGAAACAACGTACCGTACCGCATGCGCATACGCACCCCTTCTTTCGCCCACATGCAGACGCTCCCGCTGCTGAGCCGCGGGTGGATGGTAGCCGACCTGTTCACCATTCTTGCGTCCATTGACTTTGTTCTCGCCGATCTGGATCGCTGACATGACCAAACCCCTGCTGAATTTGGAAAAAACCGAACAGCTGCGATCCCATGCTGCGCAGACGGAGCACCCCAGAGAGCTCATTGTCGATGTCCTTCGCGCCATTCAGGAGGAGAACGGCTGGGTTCCCGACGAGGGTATCGAACTGGCCGCATCGATACTCGGATTGTCCCCCCTGCAGGTAGAAGAGGTAGCCACCTTCTACGACAAGATCTTCAGACATCCGGTGGGCAAAAAAGTGATCCACGTGTGTGATTCCATCTGCTGTTGGAGCCGCGGCGGAGAATGGATCGTCCAAATCCTCCGCGAGAAACTCGGCATCGACCTCGGTGAGACCACCAGCGACGGCGAATTCACGCTGTTGCCCACCTGTTGTCTCGGAGCCTGCGGAGAGGCCCCGGCTATGATGATCGGATTCACCCTGTACGGCAATCTTGATGCGGAGAAGATCGAGGCCATCCTCGCCAAGGAACGATCAGGGGGGAGGCCATGAAGAAACACACGCTGCTGCTCTTCAAGAACCGTCGCCCCGGCGAAACGGTCTTCATCGAAGAATACCGCAAACAGGGAGGGTATACCGCTCTTTTCAAGGCGCTGCGGGAGATGACCCCGGCAGAGATCCGCGATACCGTCAAAGCTTCCGGTCTCAGAGGACGGGGAGGGGCGGGTTTTCCTACGGGAACCAAGTGGTCGTTTTTCCCTTCCGACCAAGGCGGGCAGAAGTATCTGGTTTGCAATGGCGACGAGATGGAGCCGGGCACCTACAAGGACCGGGTGCTGATCGAAGCCGATCCGCACCAACTGGTCGAAGGGATGATCATCGCCGCCTACGCCATGCAGATCCCTACGGGTTACATTTTCATCCGCTATGCCTATAAAAACGCTTTTGACTGTTTGCAAAGGGCGCTGGCCGAAGCCAGCGAGGCCGGTTTCCTCGGGAAAAACATCCTTGGGTCTGGCTTCTCCTTCGAACTACATCTGCACGGAAGCGCCGGTCGCTATATTCTCGGGGAAGAGACGGCTCTGCTAAACGGCCTCGAGGGAAAACGGGCCAACCCCCGCTCCAAACCGCCTTTTCCTGCGGTACGGGGACTTTTCGACAAACCAACCACGGTCAACAATGTGGAGACGCTCGCCAATGTCCCCCACATCATCAACGGCGGCGCCGACTGGTTCGCCAGCCTGGCCTATACCGAGGGGGGCGCTGGAACCAAGCTGTTCGGTCTTTCGGGCCATCTCGAAAGCACCGAATGCCATGAACTGCCGATCGGCATCACCCTCGGAGACGTGGTCCGGGAGTATGGCAAAGGGGTCTGGCAAGGTCGCAGGTTCAAAGCCTGCCTGCCGGGAGGCGCATCCACCCCCTATCTCACCGCCGAGCACATGACGGTTCCCCTTGACTTCGCCCCCCTGGAGCAGGTCGGCAGCCGGTTGGGCACAGGGGGGGTAACGGTTTTTGACGACCACACCTGCATGGTCGAAGCCACGTTGAACCTCAATCGCTTCTTTGCCAGGGAAAGCTGCGGCTGGTGCACCCCCTGCAGGGACGGACTGCCGTACGTCTCCTGGCTGCTGGAAAAAATCGAAAAAGGGCAGGGAACTATGGAGGACATCGACAATCTTCGCCACCAGGTTCATAACATCAACGGCCGTTCTTTCTGTGCCCTGGCTATGGGAGCCATGGGCCCGGTCGAGAGCCTCCTGCGTCTTTTCGAAGAAGAGATCGTCGACCATATACGCAAGGGCAGATGCCCTCTAAAATCTTAATCTCATCGGATCCGGGAGTACTCCCGACATCTTCGTGGAATAGAGTATGCCGACGCTGACCATCGACAACCTGAGTATCACCGTCCCGGAGGGAACCAACGTTTTGCAGGCCGCGGAACGTCTCGGGATTGTCATTCCTCACTTCTGTTATCATGAGGCTTTGGGATCTGTCGGGGCTTGCCGGCTTTGTGCCATGAAATTTCTCGACGGGCCAGTCAAGGGAATCCAGATGGCGTGCATGGTGGAGGCCAAAGACGGCATGGTCGTCTCGACACTTGACTCTGAAGCCCAGGAACAGAGGGCTCATGTCATCGAGTGGCTGATGATGAACCATCCCCACGACTGCCCCGTTTGTGATGAGGGCGGGCAGTGCCAGCTCCAGGACATGACCGTGGCCGGAGGGCACAGCATCCGACGCTATCGCGGCAAGAAAAGGACTTACAGGAACCAATACCTCGGCCCTCTCATCGAACAGGAAATGAACCGCTGCATTCAGTGCTACCGCTGTGTGCGTACCTATCAGGACTATTGCGGCGGCACCGATTTCGGCGTTCTCGGCAGCCGGCAAAGGTTGTTTTTCGGAAGGTTCCAGGATGGTGTCCTGCAAAGCCCCTTCTCCGGCAACCTCGCCGATGTCTGTCCGACAGGGGTTTTTACCGACAAGACCTTCCG
>QKGY01000187.1 GCA_003250235.1 Desulfuromonadaceae bacterium | reverse complement strand
CGACAAGGAAGAAGCCGGAAGGTCTGTTGTGCTGCGCGAGACGGAGCCGTTCAACTGTGTCGAATGCGGCAGGCCTTTCGCCTCGGCGGCGATGATCAGCCGCATGCAGGAAAAACTGAAAACCCACTGGATGTACTCCAGCGACAGTCAGGCCCGAGGGCTGCAGATGTGCCGTACCTGCCGCACCAGGGATGCACTTACGACAGGAGCCTATTTCGCATGAATACGACACTGGCCCACCAGAACATGCCCTCGTGGTTTGGACCCCACAGGTCAATGCGCACCGATGCCTATGTATTGCTTGCTGCATTGCTGAGGGATTCACCCTCCCCGGAGACCATCGGTCTGTTGCGCAACCTGAGCTGGGAAAAGGATCTCCCCCTAGGCCTGCAGATGACGTTGAGCGAGCTTTGCCGGGCCGGAGCCGAGTACCCGGTGCAGAGCATCTGCGAAGAGTATCAGAGGGTTTTCATGGGTCTGGGAAGCGGCGAGCTGGTGCCATACGCTTCCTGGTATGTGGAAAAAGCGATCCAGTCCACTCCCTTGGCCGAAATCAGGGGCGATCTCCTGCAATTGGAAATTGTCAGGCAGACGGACTGTTTTGAGTCGGAGGATCATGTCGGCGTTCTCTGTGAAATTATGGCCCTGCTCAGCGCACCGCAGAATGGAATTCCCCAAAGCGAGCAGGCTGCATTTTTCAATAATCATCTTGTCACCTGGATGCCTCTTTTTTTTAAGGATCTGCAGGGGCTGAGGAATATTCGGTTTTACCGGGCGGTGGCGGGATTCGGCAGGAGTTTTCTCGAGGTCGAAGCGGAATTTCTGCAACATGCCGAAAGCTGTGAAAAATACGCCTCATTGCAGCATAACGAACAAGTACCCGTTTGAACCCTCTGCATCGATGATGGACGTAAGCAGACAGGGAAAGCTCATGGCAGTTGCAGCAAATGGCTTCTGAAACATTTCGTGTCAAGCGGTGAAGGAGGACATGACCATGAAGAAACCGTATTCCGAACAGAGACGTGCTTTTTTGAAATCGATATCTGCCCTGGGGGGCGCAGCCTTATTCCTGGGAGCTGTGAGGGGAAACAAAGGCAGAAAGCCACCGGCCTTGCGGCAACCGCAACCTTCATCGGCACAGGGGTACCGGGAAACAAGCCATATCAGGAAATATTATGAAACGGCGCGGAGCTGATCGCTGCGTCTCAGCTGTTTACGCGCCAATGGACAACCTTTTGCTAAGGAATCGGGGCGCAAGTGAAACAAATATGCCCCCCTGATGTTCATCAACTCCATTGGTGAAAGTGGGCAGGTTGAATTTCCGGGATGGTCAAAACATTTAGGATACGGGAGAGCCTGACATGACTGAGTTCAGGAAAAAGTGGCTGAAACAGGTCGATGAGGAGCCGGTTCGGAAACAGGGCATTGACCGCAGAGCTTTCCTTCGCCGCAGTGGTGTTGCCCTGGGAAGCGGCGCTTTGATGGGGATATTGCCTCTATCGGTTGTGCGTCAGGCCTCTGCTCAAGAAAAAGAGAATATTCCCAAGCCGGATGTACAGATCGAAAGGCGACGCTCTATCTGTACCCACTGCTCGGTAGGATGCGGCGTCATTGCCGAGATCCAGAACGGAGTGTGGACCGGCCAGGAGCCCGACTTCGAATCACCTCTCAATCTCGGTGCCCACTGCGCCAAAGGTGCGTCGGTCAGGCATCACGGCCTGGGGCATCGCCGATTGAAATATCCGATGAAACTGGTCAACGGCTCCTGGCAGCGCCTTTCCTGGGACCAGGCCATCAATGAAATCGGCGACAAACTGTTGGAGATCCGCAAGACGTCCGGCCCCGATGCGGTCTTCTGGTGCGGTTCTTCCAAAGCGAGCAACGAGGGCTCCTACCTGCAGCGCAAATTCGCCGCTTTCTGGGGCACCAACAACATGGATCATCAGGCCCGTATCTGCCATTCCACCACCGTCGCCGGCGTGGCCTCCACCTGGGGCTATGGCGCCATGACCAACTCCTACAACGACATGCACAACTGCAAGGCCATGCTGTTTGTCGGTTCCAATGCCGCCGAGGCTCATCCGGTGGCCATGCAGCACATCCTGCGCGCCAAGGAAAACGGCGCCAAGATGATCGTCGTCGATCCGCGCTACACCCGTACGGCCGCGCATGCCGATATCTACGGCCGCCTGCGTCCGGGAACCGATGTCCCCTTTATCTACGGTCTGCTCTGGCACATCTTCAAGAACGGCTGGGAGGACAAGGAATATATCGATGCCCGGGTCTGGTCCATGGATGACATCAAAGCCGAGGCGCAGAACTGGCCGCCCGACAAGGTGGAAAACGTCACCGGCATGCCCCCGGAAAAAGTCGAGGAGATCGCCAGGGTCATGGCGGAAAATCGTCCCGGCACCATCGTCTGGTGCATGGGCGGCACCCAGCATCATATCGGCAACAACATCACCCGGATCTTCTGCATCCTTCAGCTGGCCCTCGGCAATATCGGCAAGGCCGGCGGCGGCGCCAATATTTTCCGCGGCCACGACAACGTTCAGGGGGCGACCGATGTCGGCCCCAACAGTCACACTCTGCCAGGTTATTACGGATTGTCAGAGGGGGCCTGGCAGCACTGGGCGCGAGTCTGGGGAGTCGATTACCAATGGCTGAAGAGCCGTTTCGACATGGACCGGAAGTATGATGCCGGCAACGGCCAAATGGCCTACACCATGAATATCCCGGGGATTCCGGTCTCCCGCTGGATCGACGGGATTCTCGAGGACAAGGCCAACCTGTCGCAGCGCGACAATTTCCGGGCGGTCTTTTTCCAGGGGCACGCCAGCAACAGCCAGACCCGCGGCACGGAAATGAAGGAGGCCCTGGAGAAGCTGGAGATGGTGGTCATCTCCGATCCCTATCCTACCCACATGGCGGTGATGAGCGATCGCAAGGACAACACCTATCTGCTGCCGACCTCTACCCAGTTCGAGACCTATGGATCGGTCACCGCCTCCAATCGCTCCCTGCAGTGGCGCGAGAAAGTGATCGAGCCGCTTTACGAGTCGAAGCCCGACCATGTCGTCCTCTACCTGCTGGCGAAAAAACTGGGGTTTGCCGATCAGCTGTTCAAGAACATCAAGATCAACGGCGAGGAGCCGCTGATCGAAGACATCCTGCGCGAGATCAACCGCGGCACCTGGACCATCGGCTACACCGGCCAGAGCCCGGAACGCCTCAAGCTGCAGGCCGAACACCGGCAGACCTTCAACACCACCACCCTGCTGGCCGAGGGCGGTCCCTGCGACGGTGAATACTACGGCCTCCCCTGGCCCTGCTGGGGGACTCCCGAAATGAAGCACCCGGGCACGCCGATCCTCTATGACCCCAGCAAGCCGGTGTCCAAAGGCGGACTGACCTTCCGGGCCCGTTTCGGCACCGAGCGCGATGGGGAAAATCTGCTGGCCGAGGGGGTCTATTCGAAAAAATCCGCTTTGACCGACGGCTATCCGGAATTTACCGATGCGATGCTCAAGAAGCTAGGCTGGTGGAAGGAGCTGACGCCCGCCGAACAACAGGCCGCCGAAGGCCGCAACTGGAAGACCGATCTCTCCGGCGGCATCCAGCGGGTGGCGATCAAGCATGAATGCGCCCCCTTCGGGAATGCCAAGGCACGCTGCAAGGTCTGGGAATATCCGGACCCGGTCCCCATTCATCGCGAGCCCCTCTATACACCCCGCTTCGATCTGGTGGAGCAGTATCCCACCTACCAGGACCGCAAGGCCTTCTGGCGCCTGCCCACCCGCTACATGTCGATCCAGCGGGAAGACCATTCGCAGAAATACCCGCTGGTCTTTACCAGCGGCCGCCTGGTCGAATATGAGGGGGGTGGCGCCGAGACACGATCCAACCCCTGGTTGGCCAAGCTGCAGCCTGAAATGTTTGCCGAGATCAATCCCAAGGACGCCAACGACGCCGGTATCTCCCACTGGCAGTATATCTGGCTTGAGGGTGCCGAAGGCGGACGCATCAAGGTCCGGGCCATGATTACCCCGCGGGTCGGTGCGGGCGTGGTGTGGACGCCGTTTCATTTCGGCGGCTGGTTCCAGGGGAAGGATCTCCAGGATAAATATCCCGAGGGAACAGTCCCCTATGCCCGTGGTGAATCCTGTAACACAGCCACCACCTACGGCTACGATTCCGTGACCCAGATGCAGGAAACCAAAGCGACGCTCTGCCGCATCAGTCCGGCGTGAAAGGAGAGGAACCATGGCTCGCATGAAATTCTTCTGTGACCCCGAACGTTGCATTGAATGCAATGGTTGTGTCACTGCCTGCAATAATGAACATGATGTCCCTGAAGGGATCAACCGCCGGCATGTGGTCACCCTGCGCGACGGCGAAAAGGGTGAGAAGTCCGTGTCGGTTGCCTGCATGCACTGCACCGATGCTCCATGCGCCGCAGTCTGTCCGGTGGACTGTTTCTATTTCACCCCCGACGGCATCGTCCTGCATGACAAGAATTTGTGCATCGGCTGCGGCTACTGCTTTTATGCCTGTCCCTTCGGCGCTCCCCAGTTTCCTGAAGAGAGTGCTTTCGGCGCCCGCGGCAAGATGGACAAATGCACCTTCTGCGCCGGCGGGCCGCCAGCGGATAACTCGGTGGAAGAATACAGGAACTACGGACGCAACCGCATCGCCGAAGGGAAGCTGCCGCTCTGCGCCGAGACGTGCGCCACTAAGGCGCTGCTGGGCGGTGATGGCGACATCGTCGCTGATATCTACCGCAAGCGCGTGATGAAACGTGGCGGCACTCTCGATATGTGGCGCTGGCAAGCCGCCTATAATTTCAAAAAGTGAGAAAGCGTCATCGGCATCCGTCCCCGATGGCGGCGGCTGATAAGGAGGAAAATCCATGAAAACCACGGCATGGTTACTGATCGCCTTTTTCCTGTTGATAGGTCTGTCGGCCTGTTCCGACGAGTCACGGGACTTCACCTGGTATGAACCCGGTACCTATAAGGGAGACCAGGACCCCCTGCTGTCCAAGGATCTGCACCAGGACCTGAACGACCGGCTCAAGAAAGGGCAGACCGATCGCTGAATCACCGTAACGCGGAGGTAATTATGACGACCCTGGCCAAGAAACCATGGAATCGCTACCTGTTATGGGGAGCGGTACTGCTTGTTCTCCTCGGCTGCGCCATCTACCTGCAGGCCGCCGCCGAGCAGACCAATCCGCGGGCCGACTTCTGGCGGCTGGTCAGAAACGGGGTGCCCGGCTACACGTCCGTATCCTCCGAGGGACACGCCGTCCTGATCCAGAACGGTGGCGAGAACTGGCGCGAACTGCGCAACCTGGTCATCATCAACATCACCCCCTGGATCATCGGTCTCGCCCTGGCGGCCATGGGCGTGTTCCACCTGGTCGTCGGCGGCGACAAACTGAAGGAGCCCCGCACCGGGAAAATGATCGACCGTTACAACCGGTGGGAAATAGTACTGCACTGGTATACCGCGGTGCTGTTCATCATCCTGGCCCTAACCGGGCTCTCCATCCTTCTCGGCCGTGGCCAGTTGATCGCCCTCTTCGGTCACGAGGGATTCGCCGCCTACCTGGCCGTTGCCAAAGTCATCCATAACTGGTCCGGCCCCCTGTTTCTGGCCGGTGTTTTCCTGCAGGCCGTGGTCTGGTTCCGTGACAACATCCCCCGCAAGACGGACCTCTTGTGGTTCAAGAACATGGGGGGGATGATCGGCAGCGGTCCGCGGCCGCCGGTGGGCAAAATTAACGCCGGTGAAAAGGGCTGGTTCTGGCTGATGATCGTCAGCAGCATCGCCGTCGGAATTACCGGTTTTCTGCTCGATTTCCCCATCTGGGGGCAGGATCGTCTGGTCATGCAGGTCTCCGACGTGATCCATGGTGTTATGGGGGTGA
>QKGY01000084.1 GCA_003250235.1 Desulfuromonadaceae bacterium | reverse complement strand
AGTTCATCCGGAAATTTCAGGAGGATTACCGGGCGGAGGTCCATTACCTGGTCGAAAATTACCGGTCCAACGCCCATATCATCGCCGCCGCCAACTGTCTTATCGCCCACAATAGGGACCGGATGAAAACCGGCTACCCGATTCGCATCAATACCGCCAGGGCCTCCCTGCCGCCGGGAGGGAACTGGCAACGCAACGATCCCGTGGCGCAGGGAAAAGTGCAGATACTCGAAGCCGGTGAACCGGGCTGTCAGGCCATAGCGCTGTTGGAGGAACTGAAGCGTTTGCAGGGCAGCGGTCTAGTTGATCTGGGCCATTGTGCCGTGCTCGGACGGGAGTGGAAGGATTTGGAGAAGGTGCGCGGCGTCTGTGAAGAGCATGGGGTGCCGGTCCGTTTCTGTTGGGGCAACCATGGCTCCTTTCCCCGGCTGGCACGGATCCGGGAAAATGCGGATCTGCTCGAATGGCTGCGGTCGCGACGAACGGAAGCAATCGATGCGGACAGGCTGCTGGAACAGCTTGCACATCTCTGCCCGGTCACCACCCTGTGGAGCGATAACCTCCGATGCATTCTCCAGCAATGGGGGGAGGAAACGAACAACATTCCCCAGCCCGTGCCTGCGGTTGAGGAATATCTCTATGAGATCCTGGCCGAGCAGGGCAGGGCAAAGAGTGTAGGCAAGGGCCTCTATCTGGCCACCGCCCATGCCGTCAAGGGGTTGGAGTTTGACCATGTGTTTATTCTGGGCGAGAGTTGGCATAATGGATCCCCGGCAACCCTCGAGGATGAAAGACGGCTCTACTATGTGTCGATGTCCAGAGCCCGCGAGACCCTGCATCTCTTTTCCTTGCCGACCGTTGCCAATCCCCATCTTGCCATGCTGAAGGGTGATTTTCTGCTTGGAAGAAAGGTTGCCCCCCTTGTCGACGAGCAACCGGCCCGGCGAACCTACCATTTGCTGGGATTGGAGGATTTCTTTATCGATTTTGCCGGAATCAAAGCTGAAAGGCATCCGGCGCGGCAGACAATGGAACGGATGGTCGCGGGGGAACCTGTCCGCATTCAGCAACGCAACAGCCACCTGGAAATTATTGCCGACAACGGTGTGGCCTTTGCCCGTCTGTCTAAAAAGGCCAGGGAAGAGTGGGGGGAACGGCTGGAAGGAATCCGTGCACTGCGGGTTGTCGCCCTGGTGCGGCGGTATCGGGATGATGTGGCCGATAAAGCGTTTCAGGCGCGTTGTCAGGGCGATAGCTGGACGGTCCCGATTGTTGAGATAATCTGTTGATGCGGTTTTTTTTTAACCCCAGGATGAATCCGTGAGCATGCATCGGTGCGGCGGTTTTGTTCAGGCAAACAGGGTGTCGGACAGCAAGGCCGGCACCCTGTTTGCCTGGAATTTGTTCGTTTTACTGAAAATACTTCTTGGTCTCCTGGACAATCACCGGGGAAAGGAAGATGAGCCCGATCAGGTTTGGGATGGCCATCAGTCCGTTCAGGGTATCGCTGATATTCCATACAAGGC
>QKGY01000058.1 GCA_003250235.1 Desulfuromonadaceae bacterium | reverse complement strand
TTCTGGGGTTTGGGACATGAAGAGACTCCTCAAATTGCTGTTCGGCATGATAGGACGAGCGGACCAGTGGGCCCGACTCGACATGAGCGAATCCAAGATCGGCGGCGGTACGCTTCCAGGAGGCAAAGGTCTCCGGAGGCACATAGCGGTGCACCGGGTGGTGAAGCCGGGTCGGTGCCAGGTACTGGCCGATGGTCAGCAGGCTGCAGCCGTTATCGCGAAGATCCTGCAATACCTCCAGGATTTCGGCGTCCTCCTCGCCGAGCCCCAGCATAATGCCGGACTTGGTCGGGATGTGTGGGGCGATCTGGCGGGCTGTTCGAAGCAGTTCCAGGGAACGTCGATAGGAAGCGCCCTGCCTGACCTGGGCATAGAGACGGGGCACCGTCTCGATATTGTGGCCGAGGATATCGGGGCCGGCTTCGAGGATGGTTGCCAGGGCCTCCCAATGGCCCCCCAGGTCGGGGATGAGCAGTTCGATGCGGCATCCCGGCGCCTGAAGGCGGAACGCTTTTACCAGGGCGGTAAAATGGGCGGCCCCTCCGTCGCTGAGGTCATCGCGGGTCACCGAGGTCACCACAGCGTGTTTGAGACCCAGTTCCGCTGCCGCGGTGGCCACCTTGGTCGGCTCAAACGGATCAACCGTAAGGGGTGGTTCGCTACGGACGTTGCAGAACGTACAGCCGCGGGTGCAGCGATCCCCCAAGATCATGAAGGTGGCTGTCCCCCGGCTCCAGCACTCGCCCTGGTTGGGACAGGCGGCACTGCGGCAGACCGAGTGCAATCCCTGCTCCCGGTGATAACGGTCGATGCGGACATAGTTGGGGCCCGCGGGGAAACGGACCTTGAGCCAGTCAGGCTTTCTTCTGGGCGGTGTTTTCATACTCTCCCGTATAACGACTGTCAAAAACGCGGGCGAAGGTTTGAATCAACGCCTCTTCAACGGACTGTTGGCAGGGGCGGTAGCCGAGCTGCTCCTGCATGGAGGTAAGGGCAATCCCGTGCAGCCCACAGGGGACAATGTGGGAAAATCCTTGCATCTCATCCGATACATTGAGGGAAAAGCCGTGCCAGCTGATCCAGTGCCGGACACCGATGCCGATGGAGGCGATCTTGGCGTCGTTAACCCACACGCCCGTTTTCCCCTCGCGACGCTGGCCCTGCAGACCGAACGCCTCCAGGGTCCTTATCAAAACCTCTTCGAGCCTGCGCAGAAAGCAGTGCAGGTCCCTGCCGAAAGGCTCAAGATCCACGATGGGGTAGCCGACGATCTGTCCCGGGCCGTGATAGGTTATGTCCCCGCCCCGGGCGGCCTGGATCAGCTCAATGCCTTTGTCAGCCAGTTCGTGCTCCGGGACGAGGAGGGTTCCCGCGCGGGTACTGCGTCCCAGAGTGATAACCGGCGTGTGCTCGAGCAGGAGCAGGACGTCGAGGTCTCCACGGCGACGCTGTTCCAGCAGCTCTTCCTGAAGGGCGAGGCCCGGGAGATATGCCATCCGCCCAGGCCTCAGGGTGCAAAAACGTCTCATGCGTCAGATTCCGGCAGCGCCTTGCTCCTTCTTTTCCGAGTTCGCGAACGGCAGCTCTGGGCCGAAACCCTCTTCCGTATCGGTAAAGGACAAGAAAAGACTCCCGGGAAGTCCTTACATTTTTTCGAAAAGATCCTTGGCGGCGCCGCAGTCGGGGCAGGTCCAGTCTTCGGGCAGGTCGGCGAAGGCGGTGCCGGCGGGAATGCCGTTACCCGGGTCGCCCAGGACAGGATCGTAAACATAGCCGCAGATCGTGCAGGTGTACTTATCCATCGGTTTTCTCCTTGAGTGGGATTACATTTTTTCAAATTCGGACTTGTCGGCTCCGCACAGCGGGCAGACCCAGTCCTCCGGCAATTCTTCGAACGGTGTTCCCGGGGCAATGCCGTTTTCGGGATCCCCATTTGCAGGGTTGTAGATATATTCACAGATCAGGCAGCGGTATTTGGCCATGCGTCTCTCCCCGGTTAGGTACGGTTTAGGTGTGTGGATGGGATGGTCCAGTCCCTATTGTAATCGAAATCACCTCTCTGGCAAGAACTCTATTCGGTCATGAGAGACGGCCGCACAGGGGTCCCTTCCGGGACGATTTTGACAAACCGGGTCCGGCAGAGCGACAGCACTTTTTCCACCCAGTCGGCCTCCTCAAGCTGATCGGAATGAAGCAGTTCCCGGTGATAGTGCAGAAGCAGTTCGTGGATGTTCTCCACGTCCTCTTCCTGCAAGTCGCGGATCTCCACTCCCGCTCCGCGGGCCAGCCGGTTTCGCAGGGCCTCCCGCGTCATCCCCATGTCGCTGTCGAGATGGCAGTAGACGCTGCCGCCAGTCATCCCCGAGCAGATCCACGGTCCGGGGTCGCCGAGAACGACGACACGGCCGGCCGTCATGTATTCAAAGGCGAAGCCCTTGAGGTTGGCGCGTCCGGCGATATTGCCGGCGCTGTCGTCGAGAGGCCTGTGGATGCGGCCGCCCAGGACCACGTCGGCCCCGGAAAGGCGGATGCAGGCGCGGCTGTCCGCATCCCCCTGGATCAAAAAGGTGCCTCCCTGGGCCCCGTAGGCGAGGCCTTTGCCGACCGATCCGCCAACGCGCACGCCGTTGCGGTTTTCTCCCTTGAGAATGACGATTTTACCCCCCCGCGCCGATTTGCCGAGACCGTCCTGGGCGCCCCCTTCTACCCGGTAATTGATGCGAGGCACATTGAAGGCAGCCAGCCCGTTGCCCGGGATGGAGTCGCGACGGAAATGGAGGAGGACTTCCTTCTCCGGGCCGTACTGCCCCGCCTGAAGTCCCCGCGTCAGGGCCCCCGCCAGGTAGGTGCCGAGGGCTCTGTCGGAGCTGCTGGCCGAATCGTCGTTGTAGCGGACCCGGTTTTCCCCGGCGTCGAAGGCGTCGGTGACCAGGGACGAGATGAGCGACGTCAGGTAGTTGAGAGGCTTGCGGATGATGCGCACCTTGTTGGCGACCGGCGGGCTGGGGTCGACCGGTTCCGGAGCCAGAAGCTCCGTAAGGTCGAGCCGGTCGAGGCCGCGCGTCTGTTCCAACAGTTCCGCCTTGCCCACCAGGTCCTGGGTGCGCCGGAACCCGAGCCTTGCGGTGATGGTCTTGATCTCCTGGCCCAGGGCGCGGAAGAAGGTGGTTTCGTAAATGATGCCATTCTCCAGAACCCTCGGGACGAAGCGCTTGAGGCCTCGGCGGTTGGCTTCCTCCACCGTTTCGATCTGCGTGGCGATGCCGACATGACAGGTGTCTAGGTGACAGCCCCGGCAGGTGGTGCATCCGATCACCACCATGGCCATGGTCCCGAAGCCGACCCGGTTGGCCCCCAGCAACATCAGTTTGACCACGTCTCGGCCGCTGCGAACCCCGCCGTCGGCCCATATTTCGATTTTGTGTCGCATTCCCGCGCCCACCAGGGCGCGATGGGCTTCGCGGACGCCGATCTCCGCCGGCAGGCCGACGAACTTGATGGCATGCTTGCGCGCCGCCCCGGTTCCACCGGCATAACCGCTGATGGTGATGATGTCGGCGCCGGCCTTGGCCACCCCCATGGCTATGGTGCCGATGCCGGCCACCGCAGGGACCTTGACCGAGATGCGGGCCTGCGGATTGGCGGTACGCAGCTCCTCGATGATCTGGGCCAGATCCTCGATGGAGTAGATATCGTGGTTGTTGGAAGGGGATATCAGCGACACTCCCGGCGTGGCGTTGCGGGCCGCGGCGATCTTGGCGGTGACCTTGAACCCGGGCAGATGTCCTCCCTCGCCCGGTTTGGCCCCCTGGCCGACCTTGATCTCCAGAAAATCGGCGGAGTTGAGCAGGTCCATATGGACGCCAAAACGCCCCGAGGCGATCTGCTGGCCGCGGTTCTTGCGATACCGCCCCAGCATGTCGGCGATCTCCCCCCCCTCGCCGTTCATGCAGATGATGTTCAGGCGGCGGGCGGCTTCGGCATAGATGCGGAACGGGGTCTCGCCCTGCGAGCCGAAGCTCATGGCCGATATCAGGATCGGCAGGTCGTGATGGCCGATGCGCGCATCGACCTCCTCCGGGTCCACCGTCAGTTCCTCGGAAAAACGGAAGTCGATGAGGTGGCGGATCGCCAGCGGATTTTCCGTTTCGAGCTGGCGGATGTGGCGCGAGAGGTCGGCATAACTCTCCTCCATCTTGGCCACGGCGCTGACCATCTTCCAGATGCGTGGGTAGATGCGGAACTGGGAGGGGACCGGCTGCTTCTTTTTGCTTCGGGCCAGGGTGCTGCGCTCGCGGTTGTCGGCCTCGAGCCGCTCGAGGGTCAGACCCCCGCGGGCCGTACCGCAGAAATCCGGGGTTTCGAAGATGCCGGCAATCTCCGGGGCCAGGCCGATGGAGGCGAAGTACTTGCCGTATCCGCCGATCTCGTGGGTTCCCATGGTGGAGATGACCTTTTCCAGCCCCTTGGACAGCACCCCCATCAGATTGGCCAGACCGTTTTCCTGGGAGAGGGCGAGTTCCCACATCAGATAGGGGCAGAGGGCATCGGCCCCCATGCCCAGCGCCAGAATCAGATCATGCAGGTTGCGCAAAGCTCCGGAGCGCACGATCAGGGATACCTGGCGCCGCAGGCAGTCGCCGCGGCGGTTGAGGCGGGTCTTGAGGGCCTTGTGCAGACTGGCCACGGCCAGAAAAGGGTCCAGAAAACTGTGATTGGGACGGAAAACCAGCGTATCATCCAGGACCAGGAGCGAGACACCCCGGGAAACAGCGGATACCGCGTCCTTCTCGAGACGCTCGAGGGCTTCGGCAACCGATTCGCCGCGCCGCAGGCTGCAGGAGAGCATCCGATGACGGGGAAAATACGTCAGCAGCGCTTCAAGGGTGCAGCTGCCGTGGGCCTTGGCGACGGTATCGTCGTCCGGTGCCGGTTTGTGGCGCCCCCCGCCGGTCAGCAGAGGAAGATCGAGTTCCACCGCGGGCAACGCCTTTCCCTTTAGCTGTGGGCGCGACCCGAGATAGACGCGGGTGGAGAAGTGTTCGCTTTCCCGTTCCCGGTCAATGGCCGGGTTGGTGACCACGGCGACCTGCTCCTTGAAATAATCGGAGAGGTTCTGACGTCCATTGGCCAAGGCGGCCAGCGGACCGTCGTAGCCCAGGGAGGCGATGGGGTCCTGCCCGCTTTTTGCCATATCCTGGAGATTGCGCAGGTCGCTGTTCTTCCAGGCCAGGGCGGACAGGAGATTCTCCTGCATCAGGGGGGTGCTGCGGGCAAAGGCAGTGGCCTCGGGAATGGGGGCCGTGTTGAGGTCGGCGGCTCTTACGAGCCCTCTCTGATGTTCGGCCAGACGGGTGCGACGACTGAACAGCTTGAACACGTCGCGACGCAGGGCGTCATGCTCCAGCAACTCCACCGGCCGTCCGGGACGAAGCCGGGCCGCGAGCTTTTCGCCGGGGGCCAGCACCTTTGGGTCGGCGAGGATTTCCTCCTGCGGCACGACGCCGACCTCGGAGGAGACGAAATATTCCTTGTCCGTTTCCCCCACCCACAGGGGGCGAAGGCCCATGGCGTCGACGCTGAACACGCAACTGTCGTGGTGCCGGGCGATGATGGCGGCGGGTCCCTGGGCGCTGGCGGTCAGCATGCGGCGGAACAGCCGATACATGTCCTGCATATCCTGCGGCAGGGTTTCCATGATGCTGAAAATCGGCGGAAACACCACCTCCATGGCCTCGGACAGGGTCAGCCCGAGCTGATAGATCAGCCCTTCGAGGATGCGGTTGAGATCCTGGGAGTCGCTGCCCCCCGGAGGCAGGGGGATGCCGAGAATGGCCGCCTCTTCGCGAAGCCGGGCGATGGTGTTGATCTCGCCGTTATGGCCGAGCAGGCTGAAAGGCTGCGCGCGCAGAACGGTCGGCAGGGTATTGGTGGAAAAGCGGCTGTGTCCG
>QKGY01000458.1 GCA_003250235.1 Desulfuromonadaceae bacterium | reverse complement strand
ACCGGCAGCAAGGGCAGCTCATCCGGTATGATCATTTCCTTTTCGGTGTCTTTGATGCCCAAAAAAACCTCCACGGCGTTTTCGCCGGAAAACAGGCGATTCTACGAAAGTCATGCACTGATGCGGCAAAGATACAAAATCCCCCGGGGAAAGTCCAGAAACTAACAACTTCAGCCAAATAGGCCCCGATCCCGCCCCTGTCACAGCAGGGTCGACTCCGTCACCGAAGAGGGGAGTCCACGGCAAAATCAAAGTTTCTGTCAGGGATAACAGCGGAGCCCTGCTGAAAGGTCCGCTCCGTGAAACGCACCCTCCCGCTGGTTTCCGCGATCAGGACTGTGGAGGAACGGGTCCCATAGGTGGGGCTGACAATAAAACGTGGGGACAGAATCCGCTCCCAGTCACGCCCGACCCCGGTATTTGGAAGGGTTTCGTCAGGAGGGATGGTTCGGTCAGCCAGAACACGCATAATCTCGATGGGGCAGGGGGACTCTGCTCCGGCAAGTAGAGGCGCCATCGCGGCCTTGCCAGAATCGACTTTGGGCCAGGGAGTGTCGAGCAGGGCATTGCTCAGTCCGTACAGCCCCGGGGAGAGGCAACGAATGGTCCCCTGACGGTTCGAATAGTAATAAAGGCCTTCCGTATTGCCAACCAACAGGTTGAACCCTTTTATCGGCAGGGTCTGTTCCGAAAGTTTTTGCAGATAGGACACCGGGGATTCCGAAGAAAAAAGGAAATCACGGGTCAACGCCCCCCGGCTCACGCCAAAGTCCTTCAGCTCGGCGGGGTCTCGAAAGTTGGTCAACGCGGCAAAGCGTCCTGTTTGGCTGATTCCCAGCCAGGTTCCTCCGGCGACAAGGTCGCGGCCCGCCAGAATATCCGGGTGATCCTCCCAGAAATCCGCTGCCGCAGTGGGTCGACTGTAGTACTCGTCGCGGTTGGCCCCCAAAACAAGGGGAGTCTCCGGCAGGCATCGATAGGCAAAGAGGATCAGGCACATGGCATCATTATACGTTCTTGAGCAGAACACGGCAAAGAATGGCGTTCAAACAAAAAGGGCGACCCTCGAGGATCGCCCTTTTTCCCTTGTCTTTATGATTTACCTAAAGCTGAGGACCTGCCTTGGTGAAGTCGAAGTCTTCATTCTTCTGAATGTATTTCTTGAAGTTTTCAATGAACATGCCGGCCAGCTTGTTGGCCGTGGCATCGAAAGCCTCTTTATCGGCCCAGGCATTACGCGGGTTGAGCAGGGCACTGTCCACGCCGGGGAGCGCCTTGGGAATGTTCAGGCGGAACCAGCGGGTCTGATCGAACTCCGCCTTCTCGATGCTGCCGTCCAGAATGGCATTGACGCAGGCGCGGGTCGCCTTGATGCTCATGCGTTTTCCGACGCCGTATCCGCCGCCAGCCCATCCGGTATTGACCAGGTACGCGTTAACCCCGAATTTTTCCATCTTCTCGCCGAGAAGCCGGGCGTAAACCGTCGGGTGCAGCGGCAGGAAGGCTTCACCGAAGCAGGCCGAAAAAGTCGCCTGGGGTTCGGTGACGCCGCGCTCGGTTCCGGCCACCTTGGCGGTATACCCGGAGAGGAAATAATACATCGCCTGCTCTTTGCTCAGTTTGGAAACCGGGGGCAGGACTCCGAAGGCGTCGCAGGTCAGGAAGATGATGTTTTTCGGTTGTCCGGCCTTGAGGCTCGGCTCATGGTTTTCGATATGCTCGATGGGATAGGAGACGCGGGTGTTTTCCGTCTTGGTGTCGTCGGCAAAATTGATCACGCCGTCATCGTCCGCCACCACGTTCTCCAGAAGGGCATTACGCTGGATGGCCCCAAAGATCTCCGGCTCGTTCTCTTCGCTGAGGTTGATGCATTTGGCGTAACAGCCCCCCTCGAAGTTGAAAATACCATCGTTGTCCCAGCCATGCTCGTCGTCACCGATAAGTTTACGGGCCGCATCGGTCGACAGCGTCGTCTTTCCGGCCTTGCCGACATTGGCACTGCAGTGCATGGAGAGGATGCCCTCCAGGGGAAGCCAGTAGTTCATCATGGTGAAGATGCCCTTCTTCATCTCACCGCCATACCAGGTTCCGCCAATGATCGCCACATTCTTCTCAATATTGAAGACGACGAACACCTCGGAGTTGAGACCGTGCTCCTCCCACCGTTTATTGGTGAGGTTGCTGGCATTGTACACCGTGAAGTTCGGCGCAAACCCTTTAAGGTCTTCGGCACCGGGGCGAATGAACATGTTTTTGACGAAATGAGACTGCCAGGCGAACTCGGTGACAAAACGTACGGATTTGCGGGTTTTCTCATTGGCACCGCAGAAACCGTCGGTCACATACAAGTCTTTGCCGGAAAGATAGGAGAGAACCTCTTCATAGAGTTCGTCAAAAACCTCGGGCGCCATTTCTTTGTTGATTTTGCCCCAGGCGATATTTTCCGACGAAGGCCGTTGATGCACGAAGTACTTGTCCTTGGGGGAGCGGCCGGTAAACTTCCCGGTATCCACCATCATGGTGCCATTGGCGGAAACACGACCTTCCTTTTTGGCCGACTCCGCATCAAACAGTTCGTCATAATTCAGATTGTGGTAAATCTTCCCAACCTGTTTCAGGCCCAGCTCCTGGGCAGTAAGGGTGACTGATTTTTCCATGTTCCTGTTCTCCTATCGCCCCGCATGCGAAGGCTTAAAAAGAAAAACTAATGATTTTAGGTGAATAGAAAATTGTCCGACGGATAATGATATTCCGGAGCGTCTTTGATCCACCTATCCGCACAATCCCATATTTTTTTGAATTTCCCATGAATGGTAAGAGGTTAGCTCTTTTAAAACCCGGTTCTTTTACCAAATTTAAGAGAAATAAAAAAGAAAAAATTAAATATAGTCCCAATAAAAAACAGACCCTCTGTCACGGAGGGTCTGTCAGGTTGATGGGCATCCCTCTGAATTTGCTTTTAGCCATTTGAAATTCCCCCTCGCACACGAAGGTAGGACACCAACTGCCAGATTTGTTCCTCGCTCAGATAAGGGCCGAAAGACGGCATGACAGATCCCTTGGAAAGATAGGGCTCCACGGTCTTGCCATGAGTAATGCGCCAGAACAGATAGGCCGGATCGATCTTCGCGTAACGGGCCGCATAAAAATCGGGGGCCGGAGGCTCAAAGAAATCAGCCCTCGGGCTGCGACCTTCCGACGGTTTGCCATGGCACTCGGTGCAATGCTGCTTGAAGAGGGTTTCGCCCGCCTGCTGATTCTTGACCTCCTGAAGAAATCCCTGGGGGGGGGTGCGTTCCGGATAGGATGGTCGACTCTCCCCGCAGGCACTGGCCAACGCCATAGCCAGGGCTCCCGCAACAATCAGCTTGCATGTTGACATGGTCTCCCCCATTTTTCAGGCGGCGACTGGAGCCACCCCCCAGCCGGCCAGTTCCGTTGCCACCGCCTCGACCACGGGTTCCAGAGCCCTGGTAACCTCCGGACTCATCTCAAGAGCCGGTTCGATGGTCCCGGCCTGCACCCCCCAAACCACGACTTCCTGGGGGAGGTTTCCCTGCAGCTCGGCCACGGCCAGCAAATCTTGAACCCCCATCTGGTGCACCGAAAGTTTGGAGGCGAAGGCGCAAGGAACCTCCTCCCCCTCCAACCGGAAGATCCGCCCGGGTTCGGCCTGCATCTGCAAGGCGTCGATGATGACGAGTCTGTCGGCGTCTTCCAGGAAGGGGAGCAGATCGAGTCCCAGGGTCCCCCCGTCCATCAAAAGAACGTGCTCAGAGAAGTGGTAACGCTCCTGAAGGCGGCTCACGACCTTGCCTCCGAAGGCGTCATCCCCCATCAGCATGTTGCCCAGCCCCAGCACCAGCACCTTCACCCTAGAGCTCCTCCTGATCGATATACTTGTAGCCGCCGAAGATGCTGCTCATGGTTCCGTTCATCTCCTTCATATCCATCAGCCAGGCACTGTAGATGTGGTTGATCACAAAACCAGCCAGAAGCCACATGACCAGATGGTGAGTCAACCGAAGAGTCTGATTGCCAACCAGGGTGACCACTGGTCCAAGAATGCTGTCCCAGAACCCTCCCGGAGCATACTGCCCGTAAAGGGCAAAACCCGAGACGATCTGTACGATGAACAGGGTGAAGATCGCCGCGTAGGCCATGGAAGCCAGGGCATTATGCCCGACTTCATAGGGGATACGGCTGCCCGTAAACGTATAGTAACGAAAGAAATCCAGAGCGTTCTTACGTCCCTTGCGGCTTTTCCAGGGAAAAAACATCCTCCAGGATGCCCATTCGTTGCCGATCACAAACCAGATGACGCGGGCCAGGACCGAAAAGGTGAATAGATAGGCAAACGAATAATGGATAAAGCGCGTCCATCCCATGAGGAAATCCGCTGTCGCCCCCGCACTGATGAAAGGATGACCGATATAGATACCGGTGACCGACAGTACCACGACGCAGATGGCATTGATCCAGTGCGTCAGCCTCACCGGCAACTGCCATACATAGAGAATCCGGATCATGGTTTAGGCCTCCTTTCTAAAGGACCCTGACCTTGATAATTTCGCTTCCCGAGCCGTCCAGCAGGTGAACAGCACAGGCCAAGCAGGGGTCGAAGGAATGGACGGTGCGCAGAATCTCCAAGGGCTTTTCCGGGTCCGCGATGGGAGTACCGATCAGCGCCGCCTCATAGGGACCCATCTGCCCCATGGGATCCCGGGGTCCGGCGTTCCATGTCGAAGGAACCACGGCCTGGAAGTTGGCGATGGCGCCGTTTTCGATGCGAACCCAATGCCCCAGAGCCCCCCGGGGGGCCTCATGGTAACCGAAGCCCGCCGCTTCCTTCGGCCAAGTTGAGGGATCCCACTTCTCCCCGTTATGAACTTCCAGGATTCCCCGCCCCATGTTATCGGAGAGCTGATCGAGCCATGTCTCATTTTTCTGTGCCAGCAGCAGCGTTTCGATTCCTCGGGCCGCTGTCCGGCCCAAGGTGGAAAAGAGGGCCTCAGGGCCGACCTGCAGTTTCCCCAGAACAAAGTCGACAGTCTGTTTCACCTCCGGATGCCCCTTGGCATAGGCGATGACCATGCGGGCTAGAGGGCCGACTTCCATGGGCTGGTCAAGGTAACGGGGAGATTTCACCCAGGAATATTTCGCCTCCGTATCGAGAAACTCATAGGGGGGTCTGGGACCGGTATACTTGTGATTGGTTTCCCCGTCGTAGGGGTGCAGTCCCTTGTCGTCGCCGTTGCTGTAGCTGTACCAGGAATGGGTGACATACTCGGCAATCTTGGCCTGATCCATCTCCAGCACATTGGCCAGGTCTTTGTTCAGGATCACCCCGCGGGGGAACCAGTTGCTCTCGACACTGCCGCTGTTGTCCATGGGGAAATCGCCGTAGGAAAGGAAATTGCCCACCCCGCCCCCGTATCCGGCCCAGTCTTTGTAGAAAGATGCCACCGCCAGCAAATCGGGAATGTAGACCTGCTCGACGAAGACCCGCGCCCGCCGCAGCAATTTGCGGATCAGCGCCACTTTGTCGGCATTGATCGCGTTCTGGCTGTTGGGATCAACAGGAATCGCCATCCCGCCGACCAGGAACGTTTGAGGATGGGGATTCTTGGAGCCGAGGATGGCATGAACCCGGATGATGTCTTTCTGCCATTCCAGGGCCTCGAGATAATGGGCCACCGCCATCAGATTGGCTTCCGGAGGAAGCCTGTAGGCGCTGTGCCCCCAGTAGGCATTGGCGAAAGGACCGAGTCGACCGGTCCCCACGAAAGCGGCGATGCGCTCCTGGACCCCTTTGAAATAGGTGGCACTCGATTTTCCCCAGTCCGAAATGGACTGCGCCAGCTGTGCCGTTTTGGTCGGATCGGCCTTGAGGGCACTGGTAATATCCACCCAGTCCAGAGCGTGCAGGTGATAAAAATGAATCACATGGTCCTGAATGTTCTGCACCCCCATGATCAGATTGCGGATCAGGCGAGCATTGTCGGGGATCTGAATCCCGAGGGCATCCTCTACGCAGCGGATGCTCGCCATCGAGTGCACCGTAGTGCAAACGCCACAAAAACGCTGGGTGAAGTGATGGGCATCGCGCGGATCGCGCCCTTTGAGAATGGTCTCTATGCCACGAAAAGCGGTAGAGGAGCTCCAGGCGTTGGCGATTTTGCCGTCCTCAAGCTGGGCCTCGATGCGAAGGTGCCCTTCGATGCGGGTGATCGGGTCGACGTTGGCCATGGCCTACTCCTCCTTGTCCTTTTGCACGAGCTTATCCGATTTGAAGGCATGTCCCTTGCGGAAGGCACTGACCACGCCGTGAGCACCGAAAGCAACGGCCGTTCCTACAGCCAATCCTACGCCAAGCTGGTCTGCCGTAACCTCCACGCCAAAGCCGGGCACCTGAGGCAGGCGTCTATAGAAGGGGCTCATGGTGTCCCAGAAACCGGGTTCTGCGCAGCCGATACAACCATGACCCGCCATAACCGGCCAACTGGTCCCTTCGTTGTAGCGTATTGTGGGGCAGTTATGGAAGGTTTCCGGCCCCTTGCAACCCAGCTTGTAGAGGCAGAAGCCTTTGCGATGGCCTTCATCGCCAAAGGCCTCGGCATACTGGCCGGCATCAAAATGACTGCGGCGTTCGCAGTTATCGTGAATCCTCTTGCCATAAGCGAACAGGGGCCGACCTAACCGATCCGTAGCAGGAAGTTTTCCGAATGTGAGAAAATGTACAATGGTCGCCGTGAGATTGTCCGTGTTGAGCGGACATCCGGGCAGGTTGAGTACGGTGGCCCCAGGAACTGCTTTTTGCACCGAAATAGCCCCTGTCGGGTTTGGTGCCGCCGCAGGAATCCCTCCAAAGGTGGCGCAGTTGCCCACGGCAATCGTTGCGGCAGCATTTCCGCACACCTTTCTCACAATATTCAGGGCACTTTCCCCGGCAACAGTGCAATACACGCCACCATCCCCGGCAGGAATGGACCCTTCCACCACGGCGATATATTTCCCCCGATACGTCTCCATGGCCTGGTGCTTGGACTCCTCCGCAAGATGTCCGGCGGCGGCCATGATGGTCTCGTGATACTCGATGGAGAGTCGATCCAGAATAATCTCGGCCACTGTAGGCTGGTTGGCGCGTAGCAAAGCTTCGGAATCACCTGTGCAGCCTTGGAATTCCATCCAGATGACGGGAACTCGGTTGTCTTCGATCGCCTCTGCAACCTTCGGGATGAAACTTATCGGAAGGGCCAAGGTCGCTGTCACCCCCGTACAGAACTTGATAAAGTCGCGACGACTTACCCCTCTCGCCTCCCATCTCTGCAGGATATCCTCTGACAGCACCACGGTTTCAGATGATTGCTCCTCTTTCATCACCCCAGCCTCCTCTCCGAAGTAAAAGCTCCAGAACTTATCCGTGGGCAATCATTCTCGGCAACCCTTAAATTCTGGACACGATTCTCTCATTATATCCGGTTACGGCACATGTCAAGCCAAACGGACTTTCCTTCCCTGTTTTTCCTTTGATTCTAGCTGCTTCCACATTGGATTGCTATTTTTTTACCATAAATAATACGACATTTGCCGTGCGTTTCGAGCTTCTGGACATCCCCATAGGAGCCTGTTAATGCTATACTGAAATGAGATTCCATTAACACCGCGGAAAGGGGGAACTGGTTATGCAAAAAGATGTCGGTAAATTCGGAATTAGTGACAAGCGTGGCCGTGTTAAAACAAGCTCCGACCCCTATATCCCCGAAGGTGGGCTCAAAGAACCTGCGCTCTGCACCGGCTGTAACGCGGTCTACCGCAACAAGCGTTGGTATCTCGATCCTGAAACGTTTGCGGCAGCGCAAAACAACCCTACTGTGCAATGGGTTACATGTCCGGCATGTCAAAAGATTGCACAAAGCTATCCTGAAGGGATTGTCACTCTGAGCGGAGAGTATCTCTGGGGGCACGAAGAGGAGATCCGCAGCATTCTCAAACACGAGGAAAGCAAGGCGATGGCTAAAAATCCCCTTGAAAGGATTATCGCCATGAACCGGGAGGGTGATTCCCTGATCGTGGAGACAACGGAAGAAAAGCTTGCCGAGCATCTTGGACGTGCTCTCCATAGAGCCCACCAAGGAGATCTTCAGGTCAGCTGGACCGAAGATCACTCGGTCTGCCGGGTGACCTGGCAGAGAACCGACTGAAGCAACGCAATATTCTTTTACTCTTTTACCTTTACGGTCGCCGGGAAAGGAGGCTCTTTCCCGGTTTTTTGTCCCAGGTTCGACGACCTCCGGGATGGCGTGTAATGGACACCTATCGTTTCCTTGAACATACCGCCGACATGGGGATCGAGGCAACCGCCGCCTCACTGGAGGGCCTGTTTGTCCAGGCGGCCCGCGCCTTGAACGAGATGATTTTCGGCCAGGAACTGTTCGGCGGATCCGAGAGCCTACAGATCGATGTAAGCGGAGAGGATTTGGGCGATCTCCTTGTACGCTGGCTCACTGAACTTCTCTACCTCATCGAAACGGATTATTTTGTCGCCAGCCGTTTCATGATCGATACTCTGACCCCATACCGCTTACAAGCCCGTGTGGCCGGTGAACGCCTTCATCCGGACAATATGCACGCAGTGAGAGAGGTCAAGGCCATCACCTACCACCGCCTCGATGTGACGTCCTCTTCGCGAGGGTGGAGAGCGCAGGTGTACGTCGATCTTTGAGAGAGGTATCCATGAGTGTTCCCATTCAACGCATAGATGCCTGCCGATGGCGCATTCCCAAAGAGGGGGCGATGCGCACTGAAGGGCTTGTTTTCGCCACCAAGGAGATGATCGCCTTTCTCCAGAAAGAGCAGGCTCTTGAACAGGTTCGCAACGTAGCGACCCTCCCCGGCATTGTCGGCCCTTCCATCGCCATGCCGGATATCCACTGGGGGTATGGTTTTCCCATTGGCGGAGTTGCCGCCTTCGATCCGGACGAAGGCGTGGTCTCTCCCGGTGGCGTCGGCTACGATATCAACTGTGGCGTGCGCCTGCTTCGCAGTGCTCTTCCCATCGAAGAAATCAGGCCGATCGCCAAACGGCTTGCCGACACCCTTTTTCGCAATGTGCCTTCAGGCATAGGCTCCTGTCGAAAAGATCTCAAACTCCTGGTTCAGCAGGAACGCAACGTTCTGGTGCAGGGTGCGCGATGGGCGGTGGATCATGGCTTCGGCACGAAAGAAGACCTGCTGCACATTGAAGAGGGTGGGGCTCTTTCAGGCGCAGACCCTGAGCTGGTTTCCGACAGAGCCATGGAGCGGGGACGTGCCCAGCTAGGCACCCTCGGCAGTGGCAATCATTTTCTCGAGGTCCAGGAAGTCGAGGAGATACAGGATCCACAAGCTGCAGAGTCCTTAGGGCTTTTCAAGGGGCAGATGACGGTCACCATTCATACCGGGAGCCGAGGGTTTGGGTACCAGGTGTGCGATGATTATCTCCATATCATGCAGAAGGCCAGTCGCAAATACGGCATCGATCTGCCCGACAGACAACTTTGCTGCGCCCCCCTCGGCAGTCCTGAAGGACAACAGTATCTGGCTGCCATGGCCTGCGCCGCCAATTTTGCCTTTGCCAACCGGCAGCTGATAACCGCCTGGGTGCGGGAATCCTTCGAACAGGTCACGGGCAGAGGGCCGGAAGACCTGCGGTTGTCGGTCATTTACGATGTATGTCACAATATTGCCAAGTGGGAACGGCACCTTGTCGATGGGCAGGAAAAGCGGTTGTGCATTCACCGCAAAGGGGCGACCCGGGCATTTCCTCCGGGGCATCCAGAGACTCCGGAGCTCTACCGTCACATTGGTCAACCGGTTCTCATCCCCGGCGACATGGGGCGCTATTCCTACGTTCTTGTTGGAACGGAAAAGGCCTATCATCAAACTTTTGGCTCCACCTGCCACGGTGCCGGCAGGGTCCTCTCCCGTCACGCCGCAAAACGGGTAGCCAGAGGACACAATATCGAGGCGGAACTCGCAGCGAAAGGCATCACTATCCGCGCAGCCGGCAGGGCAACCATTGCCGAAGAGATTCCGGAAGCCTACAAGGATGTCATGGAAGTCGTCGGGGTCGTTCAACAGGCAGGCATTGGCAGGATCGTGGCCCGGCTAAAGCCGGTTATTGTCATCAAAGGGTAGCTTACTTCAATCTAGACGTCCATTCGATGAGGAAAAGATGAAAGTATTCGTCACGGGATCTACTGGATTTGTCGGCACTGAAATCGTTCGTCAGCTCACTTCCGCTGGGCATGTCGCGCGTTGTCTCGTCAGGCCGGGGTCAGACCACAAGCTTGAGATCCGAACCGGCGTCGAGGTCCGCCATGGGGATGTCTGCGACCCGGAATCCCTCACTGAAATCCTTACCGGATGCGCGGCGGTCATTCATCTGGTCGGCATTATTCGCGAGTTCCCCCATAAAGGGATCACCTTTGCAAAACTCCATACGGAAGCAACCCACAACCTGATCCAAGCCGCCCAGGAACAGGGGGTCAAGCGCTATATACATATGAGCGCCAATGGAGCACGCGAACAGGCCAGCACAGATTATCACCGGACCAAATGGGCTGCCGAACAGTTCGTCAGGAACTCCGAGCTGGACTGGACCATCTTTCGCCCATCCATGATTTTCGGCCCTCAGGATCAGTTCGTTACGATGCTTGCCGATATGATGCGTAAGCTGCCCGTCATCCCCGTTATGGGGGACGGCCAGTACCGCATGGCGCCTGTTGCCGTGGAAGATGTCGCCCGCAGCTTTGTCCAGGCACTGGAAATGCCCGAAACGGTTGGTAAAACGTACCAGTGCTGTGGCCCCGAGGCTCTGACTTATGAAGAGATTCTTGACACAATTGGAATGGCCTTGGGTAAACAGGCCGTAACAAAGATTCATCAGCCGTTATTCCTCATGAAACCGATCGTGAGCATTCTTGAAGGCCTTCCCCAATTCCCGATCACCCGCACCCAGCTGACCATGCTCCTCGAAGGCAATGTGTGCGAACCGGGCCCTTGGCCAGAAGCGTTCGGGATTGCCCCCACCTCTCTGTCCGAGGGAATACAGAAATACATTTCTCCCTGAAGGCGGCGACCAGAAAAGTTATCAGGCGCGTGGGGGGCAACAAGGTGTCCCCCCCCTCCTCTTTCATAAAAAGAATAGCGTGTTGACTTGCCCCATTAACCCTCCGGACACTCTCTCATCAAGGCCCTTTTCGATACAAACCTTCCCATCCCTTCGGAGTTTCTTCGTGTTGAGCACTATTGCTTATCCCAAAAAGCCCTGGGCAATACAGCGATGACCACATACCCGACCACGCCTCCAAGAACACCACCGGCATGGGTGGCGACAATCGGATGACCGATGTCCCCGAAGTGCAGAAAATGCAGAAAAACGGTTCCACTCCACAGCTCCCAAGCCACTTTTAGCGACAGCACCACCAACAGGAAACAACCGATTTTTTTCTGTCCGCGGTGTCGCGACATTTCCAGAGAACTGACGGCGGTCAATCCATGCGCCGCACCGGACAATCCGCAAAGACCGATACGATTCAGCTCGGGAGCGATAAACAATGGGAGCAACAGACTCCCGGCGGCAGAGAAAAGGGTCAGCACCAGGCGCCGACTCCAACGGTGTTCTTCCAAACCAATATAGACCAGCAAGAATGCCGAACCATCCATCAGCAGGTGGTAGGGACTGACATGAACAAGGGGAGAAAGAAAGATCCTCCACCATTCACCGTCGGCTATCGCATCCGGCCGGAACATCATGTTGATGGCGGGATGGTTTCCGAATACCAGGCTAAAGTTCACGACAGCCAGAAGGCTTACCCAGAACACAATCGCCATGCGATTTCCGGTAATGTTTGTATCCGGAAACTTCGGCGTTACGAAGCCGATTTCAACGGGTGTGATATTGGAAGACATTATCGACTCCTTGTAACCCATCCGGGGCAGTCTCCCTGCCCCGGATGGCATCCTGAAGAAACGATGATCAGTATTGTTTTTTGCGTCGGTTCAACCAGGCTATTAATGGCGCCGCAATCAGACTCACAGGGCCGGATCCGAATCCGATGCCCGGGGAAGAGCGATGATTGAAGGCTCCGCCACCGTTGTTGCTGGCCGTGTCGACTCGAGTGTTCTGCACCGGTTGGGTGGCTCGAACCTGCTGGGCGGCC
>QKGY01000093.1 GCA_003250235.1 Desulfuromonadaceae bacterium | reverse complement strand
CACTATTATCTGGAGACGGAAATCGACATGAGCCGTCCCCTTGCCTGGCTGGAGCGGGAGAATCTGAAACGCCCCATCCGCGAACGCATCCTCCCGGCCGTGCTGCTGCTCAAAGCCACGGCCAAGGCGCTCGTGGATATTCCCGAACTCAACGGCTACTGGCTTGACGACCGGTTACAGATGAGCAAAGCGATTCATATCGGTTTTGCCATTGCCATACGCGACGGCGGGCTCTTCACCCCGGCCATCCATAATGTCGATCAACTGAGTCTGAGTGAACTGATGCGCGCCCTGGGCGACCTGATCGAGCGGAGCCGGACCGGTCGCCTGCGCAGCTCGGAAATGACCGACGCGACCATTACCCTGACCAATATCGGAGACCTGGGCGTCAAAACCGTGTTCGGCGTGATTTATCCTCCCCAGGTGGCCCTGGTGGCCTTTGGCCGGATCATGGAGCGCCCCTGGGCGGAAAACGGCATGCTGGGTGTGCGCCGCTGCGTCACCGCCACCCTGTCCGCCGACCATCGCGCCACCGACGGCCACCGCGGCTCCCAGTTTCTCGACGCCCTTAACCGCCATCTGCAGAATCCGGAAGAATTATGACCAACGACGAACTCAAAGAAGTTATTTTTCAGAATCTGGCGCTGATTGCGCCCGAATGCGATCCCACCGAACTGCGTCCGGCCGACAACATCCGTGAAACCCTGGACATCGATTCCTACGGGTTCCTGCAACTGCTGGTCGGCGTCAGCGAAGCGACCGGAGTGGAAATCCCCGAAGCCGACTATGCTCAGGTCTTTACCCTGGAAGGAATGATCAACTACCTCTCCCAACACATGGGCTGAGATGGGCAATACCATCGACTGCGGCGTCCTGGATTTTCAGGACGCCTTCCGCCTGCAGGAACGGCTGGTCGCCGATATCGCCGCCGGTACCGAACCGGAAACGCTGTTGCTCCTGGAGCATCCGGCCGTCTACACCATCGGCACGGGCGGCAACCAGGCGAATCTGCTTGATCCGGAAATCCCGCTGGTTCGGATCAATCGGGGCGGCGACATCACCTGGCACGGGCCGGGGCAACTGGTCGGTTATCCGTTAGTGAATCTGGGGGAACGCGGGAGGGATTTGCATCGCTGGCTGCGCTTCATCGAGGAATTGCTGATCCGTGTAGCTGCGGAGTACGGGGTCGAAGCCTGGCGAGTTACCGGCCGGACCGGCGTCTGGACACCACAAGGGAAACTGGCCTCCATCGGCGTCGGTGTTCGCCGCTGGGTCACCATGCACGGCTTTGCCCTGAATGTAGACCCTGATCTGACCTCCTTCACCAAGATCAACCCCTGTGGCATGCCGGGGTGTCCCGTCACCTCGTTACAACTGGAGTGTGATCGCTCCCCTACCCTCGCCGAAGTGAAGACCAGAGTGGAAACTGTTTTCTGGGAATTGCTGGATAATTACGTTGGGACCGAAAGCACGAAGTGATTGGAGACTGGTCATGAGTTCACAACCCTTGCCCCTCCTTCCAAATGTTCCCG
>QKGY01000345.1 GCA_003250235.1 Desulfuromonadaceae bacterium | reverse complement strand
CGCCTCTGGCACAAGGCACACATTCTGAGAAGAAGAAAGGTGGCAATCAGATTGACCAGCGACTGCGGGAACAGGCGCCAGAATATAACGGACCCTATGGGACCAGCCTCGGCGAAAAACTTCAGGGAGAAAATCAGCAGCCAGCCTTCGACAAAGGTCCCCACAAAAACCATCAGAAAGATGAGGATGGAATTTTCCGTATTGAACCGATCCACGGTCCCCCGAACCAGCAGGAAAATCACCAGAAGAGCAAACCCATAAAGCCCCAGATAATGACCGGCAAAGACATCGAACAGGCTACCGAGAACGTAGGCAAGAATCCCTCCGCGAACGTAACTTTCGACCAGGCCGATATAGACGATGAGGATGAGGAGCAGGTCCGGCTTAAGGTGAGCGGGGAGACTTTCGGGGAGCAGAGACGTCTGTAGCAGGATGAAGAGATATCCCACGAAGAAGTATCCGAAGGCTGCCCGGTTCATGAGTTTTCCTTCAGAAGGACGAGGACCTCTTCAAGTTTCTCGAAGTCGACCTCGGGCACAATCTCCACATCCTGGAACATGCCGTAATCCTCCCGGGCAACCTGGGTCACCGTTCCCAGAACGATTCCCTTGGGGAATACGCCACCGGTTCCCGAGCTGATGATGCAGTCTCCGACCTCCACGTCCCTTTCCCGAAGGGCGAAATCGAACGTCAGGGCATCCCCCCGCCCCCGAGCAACGCCGCGGGTACGGCTCCTCTGCACCAGGGCCGCGACAGCCGATGATGGGTCAACGATCAGAAGCACCCTTGCATTAAGGGGAGATACGGAAATGACCCGTCCGACGGCACCCTCAGCCACAACCACCGCCAGCCCCTCCCGAACCCCGTCAGAACTGCCGCGATCAATCACCACCGTTCTGAACCAGCCGGAAGCATCTTCTCCGATCACTTTGGCCGGCAAGGCTGGCAGTTGGATTTCGTCTCTGAAATCGAGCAGCTTCCGCAGCCGTTCATTGCTCAGCCGGGCTTCTTCGAGGTTCACCACCTCAGCCTGGAGACGTTTGTTGTCCTCCAGAAGGCGCCGGTTTTCCTCTTCGGTGTGAATCAGCCAGAAATAGCGATCCCAGGTGTCGGACACACGTCCGGTAACCGCATCGATCCCCTGTTGCAGGGGGCCTGTGAGAACCAGCACCATTTTTTCAAACAGGGACGTCTTTTCCTGGTGACGCAAATGTGCCGAATAGACGAGGAGCGCTACCAGCACCAGGACACAGGAAAAAATAGGCACCTTGTATTTTTTGAACAGCTCCAGCATCGGGTCCCAGGATTTCACACAGGAAAGGAGGGCCAGGGGCCCTCCTTGGCAACAGGGTTTTCGGTCGGGGCGCCCCCAGCCTTCCGTCCGGGCATCAGGACGTAACGGTTACCCGCTTGAGGAGATCCAGTTCGTCGAGGACTTTTCCGGACCCGAGAACAACACAGGAGAGGGGATCTTCGGAGATAACCACCGGCAGGCCGGTCTCTTCCCTCAGGAGAGCATCGAGGTTTTTGAGCAAAGCTCCGCCACCGGCAAGCACGATCCCCTTGTCCACGATATCGGCGGCCAACTCGGGAGGTGTTCTCTCCAAGGCGATCCGGACCGCCTCAACAATGGCGTTGACGGGCTCCGAAAGAGCTTCGCGGATCTCGTTGGAATCGATCTCCAGGGTTTTGGGGATACCACTGACCAGGTCACGGCCCTTGACTTCCATACTGCGCAGCTGATCATCGGGATAGGCGCTGCCGATCTCGATCTTGATCTGCTCGGCGGTACGTTCTCCGATCAGCAGATTGTATTTGCGCTTCATATACTGCACGATGGCTTCGTCCAGTTTATCTCCGCCGACCCGCACACTCTTGGCGTAGACGATGCCAGCCAGGGAAATAACCGCCACTTCGGTGGTCCCGCCGCCGATATCGACAATCATGTTCCCTGAAGCTTCGGTTATCGGCAAACCAGCGCCAATGGCGGCCGCCATGGGCTCTTCGATAAGATAGACCTCTCGGGCGCCGGCCGATTCGGCCGACTCCTTGACTGCCCTTTTCTCCACTTGAGTGATCCCGGAGGGGACGCAAATGACGATGCGCGGCCGTACAAGGGTCTTACGGTTATGCACCTTCTGGATGAAATAGCGCAGCATTTCCTCGGTAATATCGAAATCCGCGATAACGCCGTCTTTCATGGGACGAATAGCCACGATGGAGCCGGGGGTACGGCCAAGCATCTTCTTGGCCTCCATGCCGACGGCCAGAGCCTTGCGCTGTCCCATGCTGTCTTTCTGCACAGCAACCACCGAAGGTTCACTGACGACGATACCCTTGCCCTTGAGGTACACCAGCGTGTTTGCCGTCCCCAGGTCGATAGCCAAGTCGTTGGAAAAGATGCCCCAAACGGCATCAAAGAGGTTGAACATGTTCGGGATGTCTCCTTTCACCCGCTAAGAGGAGGGCCCCCTCCTCACGTAAAATGCTGTTTACATTACCAAAAGCAAAGGTTTTTTTCAAGACCGTAATCGGAAAAAGTTATTGCATTTCACCCCTCGATTGTCTAACATGCGCCCTGTTCAACAGACCTCATTAAACCGCCTAAAGGAGAGGTTCGTCAATGCTTGATTTGATACGAAAAAAACAAAAGTCTGTTATCGTCAAATTCGTTTTCTGGGCGATTATCGCCACCTTCGTCGGAACGATCTTCCTCGTGTGGGGTAAAGGCCGAGACGGTGGAGACAAGAACCCAACGGTCGCCATAACAGTAAACGGCGCCGAAATCGGCTTTCCCGAATTTCAGAACGCGTACAACAATCTCTACCGGCTGTATCAGAACATCTACCGCGATCAGTTCACTCCGGCTCTGGAAAAACAACTGGCCATCAAGAAACAGGCCCGCGAATCGCTGATTGAGGAAACCCTCCTACTGCAAGAAGCGGACAAACTGGGGATTACCATCTCTAAGAAGGACTTGGTGGACTCCATTGCTCAGGTCCCCGCCTTCCAGGACAACGGAACATTCAGCAAAGAGCGCTACCTTCAGGTACTGGCCTACCAGAGAATGACTCCGGAAGATTTCGAAACCCTTCAAAAGCGCCAACTGCTTATCGCCAAAGCCCGCGAACACATCGAAGAAGGCGCAACCGTGACCGACGCGGATATCGAAAAGGAGTACCTGGATCAGAACGAAAAGGTCAACCTCGACTTCATCAAGTTCGTTCCGGCCCTTTTTGAGAGCAAGGTCGCCATTGATTCCGACGCCCTGGCGGCTTATTTTACCGAGCATCGCGAAGAGTTCCGCATCCCCGAGACCATTGCTCTGCAATACCTGGTCTTCGATCCGGCAAAATATCTCGACGAGATCACCTTTACTGACGGTGACGTTGAAAAATACTACAACCGTCACCTCGACCAGTTCGAAATCCCCGAGCAGGTCAAAATCGCCCATATCCTGATCAAGATCCCCGACGGTGCCAGCAAAGAAATGCAGGAGAAGAAGACCGAGCTCGCCAACAAGATCCTCGAAGAAGCGCGAGCCGGCAAGGACTTCTCTGCCTTGGCCCGGCGCTATTCCGATGACGCCAAAACTGCCGCAAATGGGGGCGAGCTGGGCTACATCACCCGCCGCGCCAGCGACAATCCTTTTGTCAACGCCGCGTTTGCCCTCAAGCCCGGCGAACTGAGCGAGGTCGTGCAGACCCCCTTGGGATTACATATCATCAAGTGCGAAGGACATATCGAGGCCGGACTGAAATCTCCTGCCGACGCCGCAGCCGAAGTCAAAGCCGGTCTGAAAGAGGAAAAAGCTCGCCAGCTTGCCATGGAAAAAGCCATGGACGCCTACAACATCAACCGTAAAACGGGCGATCTCCAGGCTGCCGCTCAGGCCAATGGCCTCACGGTCAAGGAAACAGGATTCTTCAGCCGCCAGGATGACATCGAGGGGCTGGGGCAGGCTCCTGAAATCTCTGCTTCCGCTTTTATCCTGCAGGCAAAAGAACTGGGACGCCCGGTAGCTCTTCCCCAGGGGGTTATCCTGTATGCGGTAAAAGAGAAGCACGAAACCCGCCTGCCGGAGCTGGACGAAGTCCGCAAAAAAGTGGAAGCGGCCTATCGTAGCGCCAAAAGCCATGAACTGGCGAAAGACGCTGCTGAAAAAGCTCTTGGAGAAATCAAGTCGGGGCAAAGCCTTGCCGCCGTGGCACGGAAATTGGGACTTCGTATTGAAGAAACCGGCCTGTTCGCCAGGTCCTACGGCTCATTCATTCCCCGCATCGGCGACTCAACCACCCTGGCCCAGGCGGCATTCACCCTGACCAGCAACTCCCCTGCCGCCCCTGAAGTGTACACAGTCAACGACCAGTTCCTTGTTGCAGCCCTGAAGAACAGGGAAGATGCGGACCCGAAGTCACTGACTCAGACCCTTCGTGATTCCCTGCGTGAAACCCTGCTGGCCCGCAAACGCAACCAGCTGCTCGACGATAAACTCACCACCCTGAGGGAGCAGGCCGATCTGTATATCGCCCCGGCTCTTATGGAGGACTAAGGCCATGACAAAGGTCTTGATGCAAGCCGATTGCCCCGATCTCAAACTGGTCAACAGAGGAAAAGTAAGGGATATCTACGATCTCGGAGAGCACTTGCTCATTGTGACCAGCGATCGCATCTCCGCTTTCGACGTCATTATGAACGAAGGGATACCCAACAAGGGTTTCGTGCTGACCCAGATCTCCAAGTTCTGGTTCGAGCAGATGAACGACATCATCCCCAACCACATCGTCGCGATGGACGTCAAGGACTTCCCCGCCGAGACCCACAAATACCGGGATCAGCTCGAGGGACGCAGCATGTTGGTCAAAAAGGCCAAGCCCCTCCCCGTCGAGTGCATTGTTCGCGGATACATCTCGGGATCCGGCTGGAAAGAGTACAAGAAGCTCGGCAGCATCTGCGGTATCGCGCTTCCTGCTGGGATGGTAGAAAGCCAGAAGCTCCCCGAACCGATCTTCACGCCTTCGACCAAAGCCGACCTCGGCGAGCATGACGAAAACATTTCCTTCGACAAGGTTATCGCCCTGTGCGGCAAAGATCTCGCCGAGCAGGTTCGCGATGCCACCCTGTCCATCTATAAGCGGGCCAGAGACATTGCCGACACCAAAGGGATCATCATTGCCGACACCAAATTCGAATTCGGTCTTTACCAGGGCAAAATGATCTGGATCGACGAGGCTTTGTCTCCGGACTCTTCCCGTTTCTGGCCCAAAGATCACTACAAGCCCGGAGGAGCGCAACCCAGTTTCGACAAACAGTTTCTGCGGGACTATCTGGAGACGCTGGATTGGGGCAAAAAAGCTCCCGCACCAGCCCTTCCGGAGGAAATCGTGCGCAAAACAGGCGAGAAGTACATGGAAGCCCTTACCCGCCTGACCGGCATCCGCATCTGACCCATCTCGGAAATTTTTTCAAAGCCGGAGCTCGCCTCCGGCTTTTTTGTTCCACGCACTTCCGCCCAGAGCAAGGCGGCTTATCATCCTATTTTCCCGGAGGCTTTCATGCTGGAGAAATTTTTCCACCTGCATCAGCGCGGCACCACGGTAAAAACCGAAATAATGGCGGGAATCACCACGTTTCTGACCGGTGCCTACATCATCTTCGTCAATCCCTCCATCCTGTCACAGGCCGGAATGGACAAAGACGCTCTGACCATCGTTACCTGCCTGGCCGCTGCCCTGGCCACCCTGCTGGTGGCCCTTTGGGCCAACGCGCCGCTGATGATGGCTCCCGGCATGGGACTCAACGCCTTCTTTACCTATGCTCTGGTTCTCGGCAAAGGGATCCCCTGGCAGACCGCCCTTGGCGTTGTTTTTCTCTCCGGTGTGTTTTTCCTGATTCTGACCTGGGTTGGCATTCGCGAACGGATCGTTCAAGCCATCCCTCTCTCCCTGCGGCTGGCCACCTCGGTC
>QKGY01000186.1 GCA_003250235.1 Desulfuromonadaceae bacterium | reverse complement strand
GCCCATGTTCTCGAGCGCATTATTACGGACCTGCTCGACATCAGCCGGGTCGAGGCGGGCCGGCTGATCCACCTGGAAAAACAGCCTTGCCATCTGGCCCCTCTCATCGAAAAAATGGTGGGCGCCTATCGCAAGGAATTTACAAACCATCGCTTTGACCTGAACTTTTCCGAAAACTTTCGCCAGGAGGTTCTGGCCGATATCTACAAGATCGAACAGGTCATGGAAAACCTGCTCAGCAATGCGGTAAAGTTCACCCCAGCCACCCGCACCATCACCATACGGGGAGAAACGTCCGGAGCGATGCTGCACATTTCGGTACAGGATGAAGGGATTGGCATGACCCCGGAACAGATGGCGCGGGTTTTTGACAAGTTCTACCGCGCCGATGCTTCCGACACGGCCACCAAGGGCTTCGGTCTGGGCATGACCATTGCCAAGGGAATCGTAGAAGCGCATGGCGGCGAAATCTGGGTACAGAGTACCCTGGGACAGGGAACAGTGGTCACCTTTTCCCTTCCCGGGCCCACTCGTGTATAATCGCATGGCACGAAAACAACAACCCGAAGGGGAAACACACTCCCCTCACTGACTCGAAGAGGAGATACCGCGTTGGAAAGACAGACCCTTTATTCAACGGACACCGCCATCGGCATCCAGACCAGCTTTTTCCCCAGCGTCTACAACTGGATGACGCTGGGCCTGGGACTTACCGCCATCGTCTCGATGCTGACGGTCAACAGCCCCTCGGCTCTGCAGTTCGTTTTCGGCAACCGCATGGTCTTTTTCGGACTCATCATCGCCGAACTGGCCGTGGTGATGATCCTCTCGGGAGCGATCCAGAGGCTGAGCGCTTCGGCGGCCACCGGGCTTTTTCTGCTGTACTCGGCCCTGAGCGGAATCACCTTTGCCGTCATCTTCCTCGCCTACACCAGCAGCTCCATCACCAGCGCTTTCCTGGTGACGGCGGGCACCTTCGGGGCCATGAGCCTCTACGGCCACGTCACCAAGCGGGACCTGACCTCCTGGGGGAGCTTCCTGTTCATGGGCCTGATCGGCTTAATCATCGCCTCGGTGGTCAACATCTTCCTGCAAAGCGCGATGATCACCTGGGTGACGACCTACATCGGCGTCATCATCTTCGTGGGGCTGACGGCTTATGACACCCAGAAGCTCAAGGTTTTGGCGCAGGGAGGCTTCGCCAGCGGCGAAGAAAGACATAAGGCCGCCATCCTCGGCGCCCTGAGACTTTACCTCGACTTCATCAACCTGTTCCTCATGCTGCTGCGCATCTTCGGCCGCAGACGCTGATCCGCACGGATAGTCAAACGCAAAAGGGCGGCTTTGAAGCCGCCCTTTTTTATTCTTTGCCCTGTCCCGCAAGAAAGTCATTCTTTTTCCGCATTGCCACCCGGCATTTTCGATTTGGTCGGAACCCCTTCCGGAGAGACCAGCTCGCCGATAAACAGACTGCCGTTGTGCACGAAGAAACAGGTCGGCAGCCCCTCGGACAGTTCGGAAAGTCTCCGGGCATAATCG
>QKGY01000268.1 GCA_003250235.1 Desulfuromonadaceae bacterium | reverse complement strand
CAGCGCCCGTCCCGTCCAGGCGGCAGCCGCCTCCGCATTGACCTTTTCCGTGGGAGCGGCCCTGCCGCTGGTGCTGGCGCTGGTCCGTCCGGAACGCCTGATGATCCCTGTCGTGGCCGGCGGATCGCTGATTTTCCTGGCCCTTATGGGGGCCCTGGCCGCTCGGGTAGGCGGAGCCCGCGTGATGCTCGGCGCGGGGCGGGTGGCCTTTTGGGGCGCCCTGGCCATGGCCGTCACTGCGGCGGTCGGCCGGGCATTCGGAAGCTGGGGCTGACGGCCGTCACGCCGGGTGCAAAATCGCCGGCAAAAAGAGGAAGGTTTCTGTTTTACCGGCATATTAAATCGGGCCGAGAGACGGCCCTGAACTTTACAGCGTTGTTTCTTTCACCTTTCCAGGAGTCTGCATGAAAAAGCTTGTCGTTCTCGGAGTTATCGTTCTTCTGGCTGTCGCCGGCTGGGCCGGCGCCACCTATGTCATAGGCGGCAAGGTACAGAGCCGCTATACCGGCCTGATCGACCAGTACGGGCATTTCGGTCCTTTCGTCCTCACCACCAAAAGTTTCGAGAAGGGATTTCTCACCTCCACCGCCCAGACGGTTCTGGAAATCCGCGTTCCCCAGGAGGCGACCGACGAGGGGGAGGGAACAAACCCGAAATCGGTGCAACTGGTGTTCGAGCACACCTTCCGTAACGGTCCCCTTCCCATGGGCGCTGCCGAGGGGCAAAAAGGCGGTCCGGCCCTGGCCCTGGTGGAGACACGTCTGGTGAGCGTCTCGGCCGGCGAAGAAATCCTTCAGGACCTGCTCAAAGAGGTGCCCGCCCTCGGCAAGCCTTTCGCCTTTTCGAAAATCGCCTACGACGGCTCCATCAGCAGCCGGGTGACGATTCCGGCTTTTGAGAACCAGTCGGAAGGAACCCTGGTGCGCTGGGGCGGATTCACCCTCGACACCGAAGCCGGCCCCAATCTCAAGACCCTGAGCGGGACCTTCGAGATGCCCAAGCTCGAACTCATCATGGCCGACGGCAAAATGACCTGGAACGGCTTCAACGGCCGCTTCGACATGAAGGAAGCCCTTCCCCTGGTCTATATCGGCACCAGCCAGGGGGCATTCCGCGGCATGGAGATGAGCTTCCTCAACCCGGAGAACGGACAGGTTCAGTCGATGCAGATGAAGGGGCTCGAATTCTCCTCCGACAGCCGTGCCGAAGGCACCCTGATCAGCTACGCGCAGACCATGGAGTTCGGCGGCGTCACGGTCGAGGGGGAAACCTTCGGACCCGGAGCCCTGGAGATCGAGATGACCAACCTGGACGGCGAGGTGCTCTCGCGCTTCCAGCAGCAGGTTCAGGGGCTTTACCGCGATGCCGACACCTTCAACCCCGATGAGCTGGTCGGACGGATCCTGCCTCTTTATGTCCAGCTCTTTCAGGACCTGGCAACGGGGAAACCCGAACTGAGCATCAAGCGGCTGCACTTCGCCACCCCGCAGGGGGACGTGGACGGACGTCTTCGGGTGAAAATCGCCGGGGATAACGGTGTCGCCACCGGCAACCCCCTGGCCCTGATGCAGGACCTCGACGCCGATGCGGATCTTGCGGTCGCCGAGAGCCTGGTACGGACCCTGGCCGCGGAGACGATCCTGGAGAACCTGCAAGGCGCCCGCGAGCGCGGTGAATTCCCTCCGTACAGCGACGCGGAGATCGCCCAGCTGGTGGACCAGCAGGTCGGCAGCCAGATCGACGGTCTGCTCGCACAGAATTTCATCGTGCGCGACGGCACCATCCTCAAGGCCAGCGCCACCTTCGCCAACGGCGAGCTGGTGCTCAACGGCACCCCCCTGCCGTTGTTCCAGGGTCAGTAATCCAGGCGTAACGACCTTTTCGGGAGCGTCGTGATGAGAAAGGCATGCATCGGGTTTGCGCTGGTTGTGTGTTGCGGGGTCTGCCTGCCGGCTTTCGCTTGGGGCGATTACCTGACCCCGGAGACCTGGGACGCCACCAGCAACACCTTTATGGACGGCCGCCTCAGGTACCGCGACATCGACATTCCCGTCGCTCCCGGCATGGAGGACACCACGGAGCTGACCGGCGATCTGCTGGTCGGCTCCGGTGAAAACCTGCGCGACACCGTGGTCAAAGCCCCCGAAACCCTGTCGACCATCTATCAGACCGGCATCGTCGGCAACGTCGTCGAATACCAGGGGATGGTCTCCGACAACTGGACCTATGCCAAGCTGGCCCGGTTCGACTTTCGCGACGCCCGCGCGACCTATGCCCGCGAAGGCAACTGGGGCATCCTCCAGTCGGCCTATTACCTGCTCAAAGGGAGCTGCCGTTTTGTGTGGGCGGTCGCCATCCTCAACTCCGGGGAGGCCGTTTACCAGATCTGCAAGGCTACCGGCCAGACCACCTATTACCTGCTGCGCTACCCGGTCACCGGGGTGGCCGAGGCGGTGGCCGCCCCGGTGGTCCTGGTGGGGGGCGCGGCCTGGTCGACCACGGCCTCGGCGGTCACCACCGGCTGGGCCCTGCCGCTCACCGCCACGGTCGACGGCGTCCATTATGCCGGAGCGTCCCTATGGGCCGAATAATCCTGCTGCTCGCCACCCTTCTGGTACTCCCCACCACCCTGCAGGCGGAGAGCCGTTATTTTCTCGGCACCCAGCGGGGCCTGGAGCGCACCGGCGAAGCCTTTCTCGACGGCCGCTACAAGGAGCACAACCTTTTTCTGATTACCGGGGTGCGTCCGACCCACGACGCGCTGCACGCCGTGGGTCAATGGCACAAGAAGACGACCTACGGCGAGGACCTGAAGCGGGGCGGCAGGATCTTCCGGGATCAGCTGGGCGAATCGGCCGATTCGTTTCCGGAGAATGCCGGCAGCCTGGGAGAGAGCCTGGCCGATCTTTTCATCGACCCCGTCGACGCGGTGCGCGACCTGAGCCTGCTCACCCCGGCGACCCTCGTTGCCAAGACGGTGATCAATACCCTGCGGATCGGCTGGCACGGCGTGATGCTGGTCGCCGAACCGGTTGTCCGCACCAGTGCCGGCACCCTGGCCCTGGTCGGCTCACCCCTGATCCAGCCGGCCTTTTACACCGCCAAGGGGACGGCCTATACGGGAACCGCGCTGTACGGATACACCTCGTCGGCCGTCGCCGCAACGGTGCTGGGCACGGCGACCGGCGCGGTCCTGGCCCTCGATGTCGCTACGACGCCGGCAGTGGCGGTCGTCTCTCTGATGGCCCCGTCCACCGCACCGGATACGCAACACGACGAGGTCGCCGCCACGCCATAGACACAGCGCCCCCAGATGTCGTACAAAGCCCGGGAGAGCGAACATGAAAAAATGCCCCTTTTGCGCCGAAGAGATTCAGGACGAAGCCATCAAGTGCAAGCACTGCGGCGAATTCCTCAACCGCTCCAGGCGCCCTCCCCGTCAGCCGGACGGACTTCCCTGGTATTACCGTACCCCGTTCATCGTCTTCGCCCTCTGTTCGGTGGGCCCGCTGGCGCTGCCGCTGATCTGGCTGCGCCCCGGTCTCTCCAGGTCCTGGAAGATTCTCCTCACCCTGATCACCCTGGTGCTGACCTGGGTCCTCTACAAGATCACCCTGGTGTCGATTCACAATATCGAGGAGTACTACCGCTTTCTCCAGGAGCTCTGAGCCGAGTGCGCGTAGTTCGCGAAAGGAATCCCCCATGAAACGATTTGTGCTGCTGGTGGGCCTCGCCCTGCTGATCACGTCCTCCGCCCTGGCGGATGCGCCCCGGCTGAGACCCGACACCTGGGCCACGCCGATCCTGTCGGATACGTTGAACAACGCCTACCAAGTCGACAGCCGGGTCTTCCGCAGTGCCCAGCCCGACAAGGCAGGGATGCGCGACCTGCGCCAGCTGGGCATCACGCGGGTTCTCTCCCTGAGGGAATATCACGACGACGAGGACGAGGCGGTGGACAGCGGATTGAAGACGTTTCGCGTCTCCATGAACGCTGCCGCCATCCGCGATGAGGAGGTGGTGCAGGCCCTGAAGATCATCACCGCCTCGGACGCGCCGATCCTGGTGCACTGCTGGCACGGTTCGGACCGCACGGGGACCGTCGTTGCCATGTACCGGATGGTGGTGCAGGGATGGAGCCGCGAGGACGCTATCGATGAACTGATTCACGGCGGATACGGGTATCACGCGCTCTACAAAAACATCCTCGACTACCTGCAGCAGGTCGACGTGGAGCGCATCCGCAACGCGGTGTCGGCGGGGCAAACGAAAAGAGAAGTGCCCGGGGACGGGCAGAAACCCGGCACGGCAAAAAGCCCCTGACGAGCAGGGGCCTCTCAGGCTCAGGGCATGTTCAGGGACAGGGGATAGGAAGCGCGAAAGACGGTGCCACCTTCAGGCGTGCTGTCGAAAGTCATCTCCCCATGCAGATATTCGGTAAGAAGGCGCATGCTGTAGGTGCCCAGGCCACGTCCATGCCCCTTGGTGGAGAAGGAGCGCTGGAACACCTGCAGCGCCACCTCGCGGGGCATGCAGGCAGGGTTGTGCACCGCGAAGGTGACCCGATCCCCGTCGCAACCGCAACGGACGCTGACCGTCTCCGCAGGGGCCGAGGCCTCCACGGCATTCTTGATCATATTGCCGAGCACCCGCACCAGCAGGGTGCGGTCGGTCACCAGGGTTCCGTCGGGAATCTCGCCGTCCAGCTTCAGAGCCGGCCCGCGGTTTTCCTGGTAGGGGCCGTAAATCGCCATGGCATGCTCCAGCACGCCGCGAAAGGCAACCCTCTCGAAGCTGAGTTCCAGTTCCTTGGCCTCGACGGCAACCAGGGTCCGCTGCGCCTTGATCTCCTCGATGGTCTGATCGGCGGCATGCAGGATCAGCGCAAAGATATCCTCTTTGTTGGCTAGGTTGTAGGTGCGCAGCAGTTCGGAAAACCCCTTGATGCTGCCGACCAGGTTGAGGATGTCGTGAAAGAAGATCTTTTCCAGGGCATGGCGGCGTTTCTCGTGGCTGATGTCCTTGACGGCAAAGACGGCAAAGGATTCCCCCTCGTGAATCAGCGGGGTCGTCAGCACTTCCAGATCCAGGGATTCCAGGCGTCCGTCGAAGCGGCGGGTGACCCGGCACTCGCGCACCGCTTTCCCCCCCGACAGACTGGCCAGGATGGCCAGCACCGCCCCGCAGGTACTGCATTCCTCCGCGGTACCGCACCCCCCTTCCGCCTTTTCGGCCTGAACGCAGCCCAGAACCTCGCCGGGCCGCAGCCCGTGTACCTGCCCCTCATCGTCCGCAGCCAGCAGGGCGAGCAGGGTCTGGTTGGCGTAGACGATCTGCCGGCAGTCGTTGAGAATCAGCAGCAGGCTCGGTACCGAATCGAGAATCCGCCGGGTCAGGCTCGCGTCGGCAAAATAATCGATCTGTCGTTCAAGGTCTTTCTTTCCGGCACGTTCGGAAGGGGCGAAGCGCGTGGGGGTGGACATGAAGACGCCTTTCAGTCAGAGTTTTTCAGAACTCATTAATACGTCAGGTGCGCCCCGGCTGTCAATCCCACCCCGTGCAGCGCTCCGCCCGCGCTCGCTCCGTCAGGCCGCAGCCGTTTTCATGCCGGCAAAGGCCAGGCTCAGCCCCATTTCGGCGTGCAGCGCCGTGGTGTTGAACAGCGGCAGGGTACAATCCTGCTGCCGCACCAGAAGGGGAATTTCGGTGCAGCCGAGGACGACCCCTTCGGCACCGGCCTGCTGCAGTTTGTCGATGATCCCCAGGTAAGCCTCCTTCGCCGTGTTGGTAAAACGCCCCCGGCACAGCTCCTCGAAGATCACCCGGTGCACCAGCTCCCGGTCGTCCGCTTCCGGAATGACAACCTCGATCCCGAAACGCTCCTGCAGACGCTGCCGGTAAAAATCCTCTTCCATCGTGTAGCGGGCTCCGAGAAGCCCGACCCGCTTCAACCCCTGGGAGGCGATGGCCTGCCCGGCGGCATCGGCGATATGCACCAGGGGAAC
>QKGY01000375.1 GCA_003250235.1 Desulfuromonadaceae bacterium | reverse complement strand
GAAGGGTAAATAACTTAATTTATTGCAAAAGGACCAGACTGTGCTCTAATTATGGCAGAGTTGCTTTTGTTTTTATCTGCACCCTGGAGGTGTCATGACCGTACAAGTCGATATACTTGCCCTTGTCATCGTCTTGGTTGTTCTATTGATTGTGTCGTTTCTGATCCCGATGCTCATTCAGGCCAAGAGGACGGCTCAGCAGGTTGACGAATTTCTCAAATCGGCCCAGAGGGATCTGATCCCCATGCTCAAGGAGCTGAGGGAGGCTTCCGAGCGGATCAATCGTGCTGCCGCCAGGGCGGAGCAAGGGGTTGAACAGGTCGGCGGTTTGATGGAATCCGTCGGCGAGGTTGGCGAGTCCATCCACAAGGTGAACCATTTTCTCCAGCACGATGTTGGACGCTATATGGGGAACGCGGCGGGACTCTGGCTGGGTATCCGGGCTGCCAGCAAGGTAGTCCTTAAAGAACTGCGTAAACAAAAAGGAGGTGAGTGATTATGGCAGATGATTACAGAGGATGTGGTGCAGGATCTGTCTTTCTTGCCTTTGTCATGGGCGCGGCTATCGGAGGCGGTATCGCTCTGCTGACCGCACCACGCTCAGGGAGTGAGATGCGAAATAAGATCAAAGACTTGGGTGACGAAGCTCGCGATCGCGTCAAGGAGTTGGCCGACGACGCCGAAGAACGCATCAAAACGGTTGTTGAAGAAGGTCGTACCCTGTTGAATGAGAAGAAGGACCTGATTCAGGCGGCTATTGATGCCGGTCGTGAGGCAATGGAAGCGGAAAAGGCCAAAAAGAAACAGGCCTGAAAAAACCGGCGGGAAAGCCCACGGTATCGTGGGCTTTTTCGCGTCTGATGCAGGGAGGCGCTCAAAGAGATGCCACCGGGGCAAAAGGCGGAGGCAATGATGTCCAGTTGGAATGATATCTCTAAACGGTTGAAGCTCTTTTTGAAGACAGGGGTCTGGAAAGTGCATGAGGACCGGCCGGTCCGAAGAAAGCGTTTTCTTGTTCATCCTGCGAAAGTGGCAGCCCTTGTTTTTCATGATTTTTTTGCGGATGGCTGTCTGTTGAGAGCCTCGGCTCTGACGTACACCTCGCTTCTATCGCTCGTCCCATTGCTGGCTCTGATGTTTGCCCTGCTCAAAGGTTTGGGGGTTCAGAACACCTTGGAGCCCCTCATTCTTGAAAAACTCGCTGTCGGTTCCGAAGATATCGTAACGGCGGTCATTTCCTACATCAATAACACCAATGTCGGTCGTCTTGGCCTTTTTGGCCTTCTTGCTTTGCTGGGAACCGTCATTACCCTGTTATCCAATATTGAAAAAAGCTTCAATCACATCTGGGGCGTCAAGGAAACTCGTCCTCTCACCCGACGCTTCGCCGATTATTTCTCGGTGGTTACCATCGGTCCTCTCCTGGTGATTGCCGCCATCTCCATCACCTCGACGTTCCAGAGCGAGGCGATTGAAGTAAAAATCGGATCCTTGCCCTATGTCTGGCAGGTCTTTGTTTTTTTTCTTAATTTCGTTCCGTATATCGGGATGTGGATCGTTTTCACGGCGCTGTATATCTTCATGCCCAACAGCAAGGTAAATTATCAGGCGGCCTTGGTTGGTGGGATATTCGGAGGTACTCTCTGGCAGCTGGCCCAGTGGGGGTATGTGGAGTTTCAGGTCGGAATGGCGCGGTACAACGCCATTTACGGAACCATGGCGGCGGTACCGATTCTGATGGTGTGGATCTATGTCAGCTGGTTGATTGTCCTGCTCGGTCTCGAGGTGACCTATGCCTGGCAGCATCTGCGACTGGTTCCCAGCGAGGTGCGGGGGGACCAGGTGAGTTTTTTATGCCGAGAGCGCATCGCTTTGATTGTCCTGCTGATTGTCGCCAAGAGATTTTACAAAGGAGAACCGTCCTGGGATCTGGAAGAGTTATCTATCGAACTCGATCTCTCCCCTCGCTTGGCCAAAAACATCCTGACCCGGTTGGTCCGCCTGGAGTTTCTATCAGAAGTCCGTACGGGGGACGGTTCAGGGTCCGTCTATCAACCAGGCCGTTCTCCAGAAACTCTTAATATATCCCAGGTTCGTAAGGCTTTGCGGAGCGATGGGCTTATCTACCCGAAACTTCATCCGACCGCAGAGGGAAAGCTTGTCGATGCGCTGTTCGCCAGGGTTGAGTCGGCAGAAAAAACAGCCCTTGAGGACGCTTCGCTTATGGATCTCGTCCGTGATCTCGTTCGGGAAGGTGAATCGAAAGCTCAAACAGCGGCAGGCTAGAAGAACTTGAGACTGAATTTCCCGTCCTGGTATACCGCGTAACTGAACTGCGTGATCCAGTCTCCGAGTGCCACGAGGGTTCCCTGGTCGGTTTGATCGATCATCGGGCTGTGATAGTGCCCTGTAATGACGGCTTGGTGCCCTGCGGCAAAGAGGGGCACGGCATGAGCCCGCAATAACGCTTCGGGTACTTTGGTTCTCGGACGTCCTGTTCGGCTTTCTTTGCTGCGTCTGCCGGCCCAACGGGCTATACCCCAGGTCAAATCCGGCGGGGCAATAGCCATCAGATATCGCATGAAGCGGCTTCGCAGAAAGCGCCTCAATGCCCTGTATCTCCGGTCCTGGGCATTGACAAGATCGCCGTGCCCCAGATAAACCTTCAATTCGTCAATTTCTACCGTTCCCCCATCGGGAAGGATGGTGCAGTCCAGTATCTCGCGAAAATAAGGGCCGAGGTTGAAGTCATGATTGCCTTCGATGTAAACGATGTCGGTCCCGGCTGATTTCAGGCGATAGAGGGCGTCCAGAAGAGGGACGTATGGGGAAAAGACGACGCTTTTGTAACCGACCCAGAACTCAAAAATATCGCCAAGAAGATAAAGCGTTCGCACGCCGGAACATTGAGAATTTAAAAATGTGAGTAACCGCTGATAGTTGGCATCAGCCGGGTCGAGAAGATGGGCATCGGCAAGGAAGATATCTTTCATGGGCACAAACTATAGAGAGGGCATTAGGCAAAGTCAAGCGGGCCGGATTGCCTGTCCCCGCAAACCCCGTATCAGATTGTCGGTTGAGGGATTGTCATGATGGAAACGCTGCAGGGGCTTCATCCCGTATTTCAGGCTTTTCTGGCTACTTGTTTTACCTGGCTGGTTACGGCGCTGGGCGCCGGTACAGTTTTTCTTGCCCGTCAGCCGAGCCGGAAAATGCTCGATATCATGCTTGGTTTTGCTGCCGGTGTTATGATCGCAGCCAGTTACTGGTCGCTTCTGGCCCCCGCCATCGAAATGGCGGAAGGGCAGGGCGTTCCTGCCTGGATCCCCGCAGCCGTCGGGTTTCTCGCCGGGGGCGTTTTTCTGAGACTGGTGGATAAATTCTTGCCTCACCTTCACTTGTTCCTTCCTCGCAGCGAAGCAGAAGGGGTCGCCACGACTTGGCGGCGCAGTACGCTGTTTGTGCTGGCCATCACGCTGCACAACATCCCCGAGGGGTTGGCCGTTGGCGTCGCTTTTGGCGCCGTTGCCGCAGGTCTGCCGTCAGCCACTCTGCCTGCCGCAGTCGCTTTGGCTATCGGTATCGGAATTCAGAACTTTCCTGAAGGGATGGCCGTTTCGGTACCGCTACGTCGCGACGGACTCTCACTGACCAAAAGTTTCATGGCCGGGCAAATGTCCGGTCTCGTAGAGATTTTTGCCGGAGTGATCGGCGCGGCTACGGTCATGATTTCGCAGCCGATTCTTCCCTATGCCCTCTCGTTTGCGGCCGGTGCGATGATCTTCGTCGTCGTTGAAGAGGTCATCCCCGAATCTCAAAGAGGCAATCACGCCGATTCCGCCACGATGGGAACCATGCTCGGCTTTGCCGTGATGATGATTCTCGATGTTGCCCTGGGATAATCCCACAGAAAGGAGTCATGGATGAAAAATCTGTGGATTCTCTTTGTGATTCTTCTGCTCCCCGCCTGTATCTCGGTCAAAGGTCTCGGATCTTCCGATGCGGAACCTCTTGAGGAACAGATCCTCTCCGGTAAGGGCCGGGCGAAGGTTCTCGTTGTCGATATTCAAGGGATCCTGTCTCTGGGGCATGTGGGCCCGGAGTTCCTGAATCGTAAGCCCTCCCAGATGGCACGGGTCCGGGAGGAACTCGATCTGGCCATGCGGGAGAGGCAGCTTGTTGGTCTGATTCTGCGCATCGATACCGCTGGAGGGTCGGTGACCGCCAGCGATATCCTCTATCACGAGGTTTTCGCCTTTGCGAAAAAGAAGAGGATTCCCGTCATCGCCTTAGTACTCGACAAGGCTCTCTCGGGGGGATATTATGTCGCCCTTGCCGCCGACGAGATTGTCGTCCATCCCACCTCCATGGTCGGAGGAGTCGGGGTCATCGCCTACAAGCTCAATGTCGCCGAATTGCTGGACAAGTGGGGGATCGGCAACGAAAGTGTCAAAAGCGGTGTCCTTAAGGATTTCTGGTCGCCCCTACGAGCCAACACCCCGGAGGAGACGGCCATCATGCAGGGTATCGTCGATCGCCTGCATCGACGCTTCATGGATCTTGTCGCCGAGCGGCGTGGTCTGAAAAATGGCACACTTGATCAGGTCGGCAAGGGCACCGTTTTTGATGCCGTTTCGGCCAAGGACCTCGATCTCGTCGATCGTATCGGCTATTTTGAAGACGCCTTGCAGCGTCTGCAGGACCTGTCAGGCGTTTCCGATACGCAGGTCATCATTTATCGCCGCCCAGGCGCTTATTCTGAAAATATTTACGCGGCAGCAGGCCCCTTCCTGAGGGAGACGCTCCCTCTCGATCGGATGGCTGCCGAACTTCTGGAACCCTCGTTCCGTTATCAGGTTCTTCCATGACATCTTATGCAACGGCACCCATTCCTTCTGTCCCCGAGCGGATTCGTACCGGGCTACGGGCCGGACTTCAGACAACCCTTAAGCTTCTCAAGTTCGTTCTTCCTTTGTATGTTGCCGTCGACCTGCTTAAGGGAAGTTCGGTCATCGAGCTGATTGGCAGCTGGTTTTCTCCTGTGATGCAGCTTTTCGGACTGCCGGGCGAAGTGGCATTTGCCTTTATCGCCGGGTTTCTTCTCAATCTCTATGCGGCGATTGCCATCATGGCACCCCTGGACTTGTCTCCTTGGCAGATTACCCAATGCGGACTGATGATGGGAATCGCTCATAACCTGCTGCTTGAGGGGGGCGTCCTCGGCTCGACGGGAGCGCGGGGAGGGGTCCTGACGGCGGCCCGTGTCTTGATTGCCGTGCTTGCGGGTTTGACGATGCAGGGTCTCCATAAGGTGTGGATCGGCTGATGGAAGCTCTTATCCCTGCAATGATTGGCGCCCTGAAGCTGGCGCTCAAACTTCTGCTGATTATCGTACCCTTGGTCACAATTTTTGAGGTGCTTCGTTATCTGCCCGTATTTCGACGCGCCGGGCAAGCCGTCGATCCTCTCATGCGTGGCATGGGGCTCAGCCGCGATGCCGCGGTCCCTCTGTTTACCGGTATTTTTCTCGGGATCGCCTATGGGGCCGGGATTATTATTCGCGTCGCCCAGGAAAAGAAGTTGCCTCGCAGGGAGCTCTTTCTTATGGGGTTATTCCTGGCGACCTGTCATGCTGTGATTGAAGATACCCTGGTGTTTGTCGTCATCGGTGGAAATGCCTGGATCATGTTGGGGGTTCGTCTGTTGATCGCCATCGGGTTGACCGCACTGCTTGCCCATCTGTGGAAATCGCGGGAATCGGCTGACTAACATCCCCAAAACGCTGAGACGATCGGGTCGCAGTTTTTTTGTGAAATCTTCTCATCTGCCCCATATCGAGGCTGGGCTAAAAAAGCCCTGTCTTCGGATAAAATGCCGGGTTGATAAAGAGCGGGAAGAACGTGGAAATGACCGGGGTTTTGAATACCCCGGTCATTTTTTTTCATGGTCTCAGTTGACGTGTAAAACGACCGCGAAAAAGTCGTCTCAGGATGGCTGCCGTACCGCCGAACT
>QKGY01000371.1 GCA_003250235.1 Desulfuromonadaceae bacterium | reverse complement strand
TCCGATGTGAAGGACCCGGGCGGAGATATTGCCTTCGGCCAGGATGGCGGCCGCTTCAAGGGCCTGGGCCGTCATCAGCCCGGTGGTGATGAACGTGAGATCGGTGCCGTTGCGCAGAACCTGGCCCTTGCCGATGGCAAAGTCACAGCCGTCGGGAAACACCACCGGCACTTTGGAGCGGCCGAGGCGCACATAAACCGGTCCCTTGTAATCGGCAACGGCGCGGATGGCGGCGTCGGTCTCTGGACCGTCGGCCGGGCACAGAACCGTCATATTGGGCAGGGATCTCATGATGGCCAGATCCTCCACCGACTGGTGGGAACCGCCGTCTTCGCCGACGGTGATCCCGCCATGGGTGGCGACGATCTTGACGTTGAGTTTGGGGTAGGCGACCGACTGGCGGATCTGCTCAAACGCCCGGCCTGCCGCAAATACGGCAAAGGTCGAGGCGAAGGGGATCATCCCCCCGGCGGCCAGCCCGGCAGACATGCCCACCATGTTGGCTTCGGCAATGCCGGCATTGAAAAAGCGGTCGGGAAACTCCTTCGCGAACAGGGCGGTTTTGGTCGATCCGGAAAGGTCGGCATCCAGCGCGACGACTCGGGAGTTCTCACGGCCGAGTGCGGCCAGGGTTTTGCCGTAGGCATCTCTTGTTGCGATCATCTCGCTCACGTTTTCCTCGTATATCGAATTAGGGTTGCATTCGTTGATGGCAGGGATTACAGCTGCTTGAGCGCCTCGACCAGCTCGGCGTCGCTGGGCGGAACCCCGTGATAGCTGGCCTTGTGCTCGAAGAAGGAAACCCCCTTGCCCTTGACCGTGCGGGCGATAATCATGGTCGGACGCCCTTTGGTCTTCTCCGCATCGGCCAGAGCCAGGCAGATCGCCCGGACATCATGACCGTCCACTTCGACGACGTGCCAGTTGAACGCCAGAAATTTGGGGCCCAGAGGACCGACGTTCATGACCTTCTCCACCTCGCCGTCAATCTGCAGACCGTTCTGGTCGGTGATGACACAGAGATTGTCGAGCTTGTAGTGCGCTGCGGCCATGGAGGCTTCCCAGATCTGGCCTTCCTGAACCTCGCCGTCTCCCAGCAGACAATAGGTCCGGCTGTTGGTGCCGGACAGGCGTGCCGCCAAAGCCAGCCCAACGGCCTGGGACAGTCCCTGGGCCAGCGAGCCGGTACAGACTTCGACGCCGGGAGTCTTGTTCATATCGGGGTGTCCCTGAAGATGGCTCCCCATCCGGCGCAGGCTCTTGAGATCGTCCTGCGAGAAATAACCGGCCCGAGCCAGACAGGCATACAGAGCCGGGGCGGCATGCCCCTTGGACAGGACGAATCGATCGCGCTCTGCCCAGGCGGGATTGCTCGGGTCATGACGCATCTTGTGGAAGAAGAGAACCGTCAGGACGTCGATGGCGGAAAGGCTTCCCCCGGTGTGTCCGGATTTGGCGGTATTCAGCATCTTGAGGATTTCGATACGGAGATCGCGGGCTGTCCGCTCAAGCTCCTGTACGGTTTGATCAGTCAACATCAGGCTG
>QKGY01000320.1 GCA_003250235.1 Desulfuromonadaceae bacterium | reverse complement strand
GCCTTCCGTCGCGTACGCGGCTCAGGATATCAATGTCAGCACCCCGGAGATCCGCGCCATCAAGCAGAGTATCAAGGACCGCTCGACCCGGCTGTTTCCCTATCTTGACGGCGGGCAGGTCGGCATCGGCAACGACGGTCTGCTCAAGCTGCGCAGCACCGATGGACTCGACCTGAAGTCCAGAGCCGAGGCAACCCGTCTGGTTCAGGCCGAAAACGACGACCGCAAGCGGCTTTACCAGGAGATCGCCCGCGCCAACGGCTTCCCGGACAAGGCGCAGGAGGTTCAGGACATTTTCGCCGATTCCTGGCGCGCCCAGGCGAGCCCGGGATGGTACGTCGAAGCGGCGGACGGAAGCTGGAAACGCAAATAGCAGGACTCTTCGCCTTCGTCGAATCACAGGATAGATGCCAAAGGCCCATGCCGGGGAGGATGTCGCATGGGCCTTTGCCGTATCCGGGTCCGTTCCGGCATGGGTGACGTGACCCGGTTTGTTTTGTGATCGGGCTGCTGGGTGTGGCCGATTGGCGGCTTGTTAAATACCTGACGATTTGTGTTATACTTTCACCCTGTTTTCATTAGATCGGCCCTGGCCTTTGCGTGCGATGGTATCGCGCTTTTCTATAGAATTCCTTACAGGAGACTCAGGCGGATGCAGAGAGAAAACGATACAGACCCCTCCCGGTCCCAGGATATGGCTCCCGGTGAGAGCGATCGAAGCCCTGATGTCCAGGGAGCCTCTTCGAACGCACTCTCCTGTGTGGTGGTCGGTATAGGGGCGTCGGCGGGTGGCCAATCCGCCCTTCGGACTTTTTTCTCAAAAATACCCCCCCATAGTGGGTTGACCTTCGTGGTCATTCTGCATATTCCCAAGGACGGCCCCTCCTTTCTGGCCGACATGCTCAGCCGGTTTACCTCGATGCCTGTGGTGACGGCCGAAAACGGAATGACCCCGCTGCCGAACCGGGTCCATGTCATTCCCGCCGGTCGGGAACTCGTGATTCGCCGCGGGCTGTTCCGTCTGGAGCCCCCATCCGGAAACGGCGCCACCTTTCATCCCATCGACCGGTTTTTTCTGTCTCTGGCCCAGGAGGCTCGCGAGAAAGCCGTCGCCGTCATTCTGTCCGGTTTCGGCAGCGACGGCGCGGAAGGGGTCAAGGCCGTCAAGGAGGCCGGAGGGCTTGTGATGGTGCAGAACCCCGATTTGGCGGAAGCACAGAATATGCCCCGAAGCGCCCTGGAGACGGGGCAGACTGACCTGTGTCTCGACGTGGAGGGAATTGCGGGAAAAATCCTCGATTTTGTCCAGGGAAAGGGGGCCTTGAAGGGTGATATCGGGTCTTCCGAGGCCCTGGAGGCCAATCTTGAGGCCATTTTCTCCATTGTCAAAACCCGCACCGGGCATGACTTCAGTTCCTACAAAAGAAACACCCTGCTGCGCCGCATCGAGCGACGCATGACCGTGAACCACGTCGATACTCTCGCCAAATACATCATCCTGCTCGAAACCAGCGATCACGAGGCCCTGTCCCTGGAGCAGGAGATT
>QKGY01000341.1 GCA_003250235.1 Desulfuromonadaceae bacterium | reverse complement strand
ACCGAAGAACAGACAGGCTTCAAACATCCGTGTGGCGGATTCGGTTTCGAGACGGAAGGAGAAATCGACGGGGTCCTTGGCAAACTCCGCCGTTTCCCGGGCGACAACAGCCAAAGTGCATCCCTGCTGACGAGCGGCCTTCAGGGCTTCCATGAGAGCGGAGTCGCTCCCCTCGTCGGCAAAGGCCAGAACGATATCCCCCTCGGACGCCAAGGATCTGAGCTGCTTGGAAAAAAACTGATGACTCTGACCGTCACGGGCCAGATACAAGGCAAGGGTCTCGTCCGCACACAGGGATGTCACGGGCAGAGAGGGCCGTTCAAGGTTCAACCGATGCAAAAAGAGTCCGGCCACCAGATTGGCAACCGCCGCCATGGGACCATTTCCAAGCACATAGAGACGTCGCCCCTGATGGAAAGCCTCCACCACTCGTTCGGCGAAACCGACCATTTCGTCGCTCTGCCGCTGAAAGATGCTTTCCAGAACGCGGATGTGATCCCGAAGGATCAGAGCAATCTTCTCCTGCCTGTGCATGGCTCCACCTCGCAAAAAAATTAGAATCATAGGGCTCCGGCCGCGCCCTGTCAAGGCGGGCCGCATTGGAGCTGACAAATTTGGTCTTGATTTTTGGTCTCAGTGGTCTATAGTGAAAGCGTCTTTCCTGTTTTATTTATATATCAAAAGGAGAATGGATTATGGCGAGCGACAAAGTGCTGCAACTGAGCGACGATAGCTTCGAGAGCGAAGTTCTGAAATCTTCTATACCCGTACTGGTAGACTTCTGGGCTTCCTGGTGCGCCCCCTGCAAGGCCATTGCTCCCGTAGTCGACGGACTGGCAGCCGAGTATGAAGGAAAGGTCAAAATCGCCAAGGTCAACGTCGATGAAAATCCGGCAACTCCCGGCCAGTACGGGGTTCGCGGCATCCCGACCCTGATTCTTTTCAAAGACGGCAAAGTGATCGACCAGGTTGTCGGCGCTGTCCCCAAAAATCAGCTGGACAGCCTGATCAAAAAGGCTCTTTAATCGGAAGACCTCCCGCCGAGGCCTTTCTGACGATAAAAAGAAGACCCGCCGGATGGCGGGTCTTCTTTTTTTACACGCCCTGTTTTCTACTGGCTTCACGCAGCAGTTTGAAGATTTCCCGATAAGGGCGTTTATCCCCACCGGCGTGAAACTGAGCGGCCAATCTGGAGATATGGGCCGCATCCAGGGCGGGAAAACGATCCCCCGCCTCGCGAAGAGCCTCGGACGATTGACTGGCATCGCACAACCTGTCCCGCAACGCTTCGAGCTCGTGAAAAACCTGCTGTTCCTGCAGATGCACCTGATGCAGGGAGTCGACATACCCCCGGATGTCTTCGATGATCTCCTCGTCGCGACGAAGCAGGCCGGCAAGGTATTTGGCCTGCCGTTTACGGGCTCCATGAACCTTGATCTGCCGCGCTTTGATCAGCTCCGCACGGAGATCTTGCGTAACCGGAAGTTTCTCCACCTGAGCGGCAGAAAGCTCCAGAAGCTGCCAGACCAGATCCTCGACTCCCCGGGCGGCGCGTTTTTTGGCCGAGCGGCTCGGTCCGTCGTAGATTGACTCTTCTTCCACCATCAGAATTCCTTTCGACTGTCGAGCAGGATCGTGACCGGCCCGTCGTTGACCAGATGAACGGCCATGTCGGCTTGAAACACCCCCGTGGGCACCTCGAACCCCCGCTCGCGAAGCTGAGCGACAAAGACCTCATAGAGAAGGCGGGCCTGCTCGGGAGGGGCCGCCGCAGAAAAACCGGGTCGCCTGCCCTTACGGCAGTCGGCCAGCAGGGTGAACTGGGATACGGCCAAGAGGCCTCCGCCGACATCGCCGACGGCCAGATTCATCTTGCCGTCGGAATCCTCGAAAATCCGCAGGCCGGTAATTTTCTCGGCCAGATAGGCGGCATCGTCGGCTGTATCTCCGGCCGCCACGCCGAGCAGGACTAAAATCCCCCGATCAATCGCGCCGACAACCCGGCCACCGACCTCGACGTGGGCCGACGAGACCCTTTGAAGCACAGCCCGCATCCGTCCTTACTCCTCTCCGGCCAGCTCACGCAGAAGAGCCAGATTCCTGAGATCCCACTCGTTGTCGTCCCCCTTGGGAGTCTCCAGGATTTTTGGAATCGACGCGATGCGCCTATCCTGCATCAGAGCCCGGAACCCCTCTTCGCCGATCTGCCCCAAGCCGATATGCTCATGGCGATCGACATGACTGCCGAGCCCCTTCTTGCAGTCGTTGAGATGGAACAGAGCCAGGTGCTGCAGACCGATCGTCCGATCGAACGCTTCCATAACCCGCTCATAGCGTTCGCCATCGCGAAGATCGTAGCCGGCGGCAAAAGCATGGCAGGTATCGAAGCAGATGCCGAACCGCTCCTGACCGACGCTCTCCATGATCCGTGCCAGATGCTCGAAGGACCCGCCCAGGTAGGTTCCCTGCCCAGCGGTATTTTCCAGCAGGATGCGGACGCCGGCAGGCGCCTGGTCGAGAATCCTGCGCAGCGCTTCGCTGATGCGTTGCAGCCCGGCCTCTTCGCCGGACCCGGTATGCGCCCCGGGATGCATGACCAAATCAGCGATCCCCAACGCGGCACAGCGCGTCATCTCGTCAAGGAATGCGGTCATGGCCTTCTGCCATTTGTCATCCTCGGGTGCAGCCAGATTGATCAGGTAGCTGTCATGGGCGACGACCGGCCCGATGGGGCTCTTGTCCCAGGCCTGTTTGAACGCCTGGATATCCTCGACGGACAGCGCTTTGGCACGCCACTGGCTGGCGTTCTTGGTAAAGATCTGCATGGCGGTGCAGCCGACCTCTTCCCCCCGGGAAAAGGCCTTCTCCAACCCGCCGGCGATCGACATATGGGCTCCGAGCAGCAGCATGGGATTCTTCCTCAGGGCGATACCGGTAGCGCCCAGTATCCCAGGACGTCCGGCACCTGGTCCGCGCGGTCCACCCGGACATCGACATAGTCCGGCGTTTCCCCCGGACCGACGAGGATGGTCCCCATGCCGAGGACCTTAGCCGTACGCAGGTTCTCCCGCGAGTCCTCCACCATCAGACAGCGCTCGGGCAATACGCCGATATGGTCCAGGACCCGGCGATACGGTTCGGGAAAGGGCTTGGGCAGGTAGGAGGCGACGCGGATATCGAAAATATCCTCGAACACATCCGCGATGCCCAGGGAGGAGAGGACCCGCTGGGCATGGCCCCGCGAACCGTTGGTGAAGACCAGCCGTCGCTGGGGCAGGCTCTGCAGGGCCGTTCGCAGCACGGCGTCCGGTTCCAGACGCGAAGTCACGTCCACATCGTGGACATATTCCAAATAGTCTTCGGGATCGACGCCGTAGTGACGCATGAGCCCCTGCAGCGTAACCCCGTAATCCGCCCAGTAACGCCGGCGCAACCCGTCGACCTCCCCCGCCGGAATCCCCACCACGTCACGCATATAGCGGTTGATGCGGGTGTCAATCAGGGAGAAGAGCTCGCGCTGAGGCGGATACAGGGTGTTATCGAGATCAAACAGAATGGCGTCCATCGGTCTGCCTCTTCAGCCCTCAAGGGCGTTGCGAATGGCGGCAATCCGCTCTTCGTACACCTGCGGGCTCAGGATCTTTTCATCGTGCGGTTCGCTCCAGATCGGTCGGGGCCAGAGCGGGTCCCCGGAAAAACGCGGCACCAGATGCCAGTGCATGTGGGGCACCATATTGCCCAGCAGTTCGTAGTTCATCTTGGTGGGCTGAAACAGCTCATAGAGGACCTGCGCCACCCGGGTGACTTCCTCCATGATCTCCTGGCGCATCGCCTTGTCGAGATGGAAGAGTTCGGTCACATGAGAGCGGGTGAAAACCAGGGTATATCCCGGGAAGAACTGGTCGCGGTTCAACATGACCAGGCAATGTTTCAGTTCGGCGATGCGCAGATGCGGTTCGTCCTGCCAGCGCGTACACATGGGGCAATTCATCGTGGACTGTAATCTCCCTCGAAAACCTGCACGGCAGGGCCGGTCATATAGATGTGGCCGTCTTCAGCCCATTCCATCTCCAGATCGCCACCCAAGAGGTGATTGACCAGGGTCCTCTCGCAATGGCCATTGAGGACCGCCGCCACGGTGACCGCGCTGGAACCTGTTCCGCAGGCCAGGGTTTCTCCGGCCCCCCGCTCCCAGGTACGCTGCCGAAGCTCGGTTCGGGAAACGATCTCCACAAACTCCACATTGGTGCGGTTGGGGAAAAGGGGATGTTTTTCCAGCACCGGTCCGTACTTGCCCACAGGAAACTCCTCCACATTGTCGACGAAGATCACGGCGTGGGGATTGCCCATGGAAACACAGGTCACATGAAAGGTGCGATCGAGGACCTCTACCGCCAGATGGATCGCCTGCTCATCGGGAGGCCCGGTCATAGGAATTTCTCCACGGCTCAGGCGGGGCTTGCCCATATTCACCCGCACCTTCTCCACCCTGTTGTCCGGGTTGGTAAAGAGCTGCAGCGCCAGAACCCCCGCTCCCGTTTCCACGCTGATCTGCCGGGAGGCGACCAGGCCGTGGTCGTAGGCATATTTGGCTACGCAGCGCACACCGTTGCCACACATCTCCGCCTCGCTGCCGTCAGCATTGAACATACGCATACGCACATCCGCCACCTGGGACGGCATAATGAGGATCAGGCCGTCGGAACCGATACCGAAGTGGCGGTCACTCACCTCAACCGCCAGGGCAGAGGGATTGTGAACCACCTGCTGGAAGCAGTCGACGTAGACATAGTCGTTGCCGGCTCCGTGCATTTTGGCGAATTTCATGGCGTCACCATCCTTTCAACGATCCATCGTCTTTCCGCAAAAGATTATAGGCGAAGCCTCTTCCCCCCACAAGGGGCAATATCCCGAAGTTGACCGGGGGGCGCCTTCACAGTATCATGACTTCAAAAACATACCATTCCAGGAAGGACATCCTTTTTATGGCTTTTAATCTCAAGACGAAAATATGGCAGACAGGCGCTCTGGACTGGTGGGGCATGATCAATGGCGACGATATCTACCTCGGAAGCCGCGAATTCCCTCTCCCCCCTGAAGAGGGGGACGAATGGATCGTAAAATCCACCGGCGATCAGTTCCGGATCACCGATGGCGAGATCTGCCTCATCGGCCACCAGGAGCCGGTCAAACAGGAATGGTGATGCCAGGCTCCCTCGAAGTCGTCCAGATCCCCGTCGGGCAGATGCAGAATTTTGCCTATCTGGTCTACTGTCCAGCTACGAAAACCGCCGCGGTTGTCGACCCGTCTTTCGGACCGGACGCTGTTCTGGCCCAGGCAGAGGCACTAGATGTCAAAATCCGGATTCTCCTCAATACCCACGGGCACAACGACCACGCCGCCGGCAACCGGGTGATCCTGGAAAAAACCGGGGTTCCCCTGGCCGTCCACCCTCTGGACAATCCCGAAGCGGACATGGCCCTGCGCGATGGGCTTCAGGTGCCCGTGGGAAAGGGAACCCTGCAGGTGCTCCATACGCCGGGGCATACACCGGGATCGGTCTGCCTGTTCACCGGCGAGGCGCTCATCACGGGAGACACCCTTTTTGTCACCCGCGTCGGGCGGGCCGATCTACCAGGCAGTGACCCAGAGGCCCTGTATCACAGCCTCACACGCCTGGCCGCGTTGCCCGGGGATACGCAGGTTTTTCCCGGGCATCACTATGGACCCACCCCGACGTCGACCATCGCCTTTGAACGGGCCAACAATCCCTTTCTGCGCTGTCCGGATCTGCAGAGCTTCATCCGCCTGCGCATGGGATAAGACGACGGGGCTCATTCCCGATTTTGAGCAGGAAACGTGATACGCCCTTCGTGCCGAGCGTTTCCGATGAAATGATCAATCCTTTTGCCTACGGAGAGCGACATGGCCATCACCCTACTCGACATGCTGGTTGACGCCAAACTGATCACCCCTGAGCAATTTGACGAAGCGCTGAAAAACAGGGTTCTTTACGGTGG
>QKGY01000135.1 GCA_003250235.1 Desulfuromonadaceae bacterium | reverse complement strand
TTCCTGCGGTGCTGCAACATCATGAGAACTACGACGGCAGCGGCTATCCGGCAGGGCTCAAGGGGGACGAAATCCACCTTCATGCCCAGATCGTTGCGCTGGCCGACAGCTACGACGCGATGATCTCCTCACGCCCCTACCGGGTTGGAGCATCGCGCGCGACGGCGATCGAGGAGATCCTTCGCTTCCGTGGCCGTCAGTTCTCCCCCGTGTTGACCGATCTGTTCATGGATATCCTTCCGCAATTCGATGCCGAACAGTATCCGTCCTTCATGGGAGGGGCGCGATGAAGCGGTTCCTGTACGGAGCGGTTGTCTGCGGGGTCGCCCTGACCCTGGCCTCCTGCACGGCGCTGCAGCAATCCCTTTCCTGGACCCCTGAGGGGCTTTTCAAGAAAAGGACAGAGGTTTCCGTGCAACGGGACAAATTGCAGGCCTCCGGCGATTACATCGGCGCTCTGCAGGTGTGCAAAAGGAACCGGCAGCTTTGCAATGCCGGCATCGTTCGGGGCGCCTATGCCCAGTCCCAGTCCCTTCAGTCTGAAGGGAAATATGCCGAAGCCGGAGAGGGTTTCGCCGCACTCGTCCCCTTCTCCGCGCAATCCTCTGGCAAAGGGGACATCTCCCGGTCCCGGCTCGCCGAACAGATGAGCGCCTGTGCCGAGCAGTTGATGGTCCAGGGGATGGGTGCCTACCGGGAGGGCCGGCTCGACGAGGCGATCGCCACATGGGAGAGTATCCTGACCTTTTCTCCGGGGCATGAGGCCGCGCTTAAATCCCTGCACACCTGCCGTATCCAGCTCTCCAACCTCCGCTCCCTGGAGAAAGAATCTCCGTAACCACCCCGATCACCCGGTATTGCGCAGACCGGCGGCGATCCCGTTGATGGTGGCCGCCAGAACGTAATTCAGTTCTTCGCTCTCCTTCTTGGTCCGCTTGCGTCGCAGCAACTCGATCTGAATCAGACTCAGAGGATCGACATAGGGTTTGCGCAGTTGCAGCGAACGGGCCAGTCCCTGATTCTTCTCCAGCAACCGGTTCTGTCCGGTGACGGCGAGCAGCAGAGTGTGGGTGCGTTGGAATTCCTCGACCACCCGTGAAAAGACACGCTCGCGCAGTGCCTTGTCGGGCACCAGATCGGAATAAAGCTTGGCCAGAGGCAGATCGACCTTGGTCAGGGCCAGCTCGATGTTGCGCACCATGTCGGAAAAAAACGGAAAGTCCCTCATCATGGTCTGAAGCAGCCCCAGATTCTGATCATTCCCGCGTACAAAATTCTCAAAGGCGTGCCCGACGCCGAACCACCCCGGAATGACATGACGGCTCTGCATCCAGCCGAACCCCCAGGGGATGGCCCGAAGGTCATCCAGAGAAGTGCTTTGCTTCCTTCGGGCCGGTCGGGAGCCGATCTTGGCCAGCTCGAATTCGAGAACGGGTGTCGCTGCCTCGAAATAGGGAAGGATATCGGGGTTGTCGGCGATGTGCTCACGGTAGAAGGCAAACGCCCGCGCCGAGATGGTCTCCATGGCCGCCTCCCATTGCGGATGAACCTCCGGGCAGGGGAGGGCCGACGGGCAGAGCGCTTCCAGCGAGGCGGCCACCATCAGTTCCTGATTGCGCAGCGCCAGCTGGGGGTCCGAATACTTGAAGTTGATGACCTCTCCCTGCTCGGTCAGCTTGAACGTGCCGCTGAAAGCCCCGGGGGGCTGGGCGACGATGGCCCTATGGGTCGGTCCGCCCCCCCGTCCGACCGTGCCGCCGCGGCCATGAAAGAGGCGCAGCCTGACGTTGCTTTCCCGGGCCACCTCGTGCAGCGCCCGGTGGGCTTTGAAGATCTCCCAGGTGCTGGTGATCATGCCGCCGTCCTTGTTGGAGTCGGAATATCCCAGCATGATCTCCTGCCAGCGTCCCCACGAATCGAGGTAGGGGGCGTAATCGGCGGAGCTCCACAGGGTACGGCAGATGCGGGGCGCGTTGCGAAGGTCCTCGATGGACTCGAACAGGGGAACGGGCATCATTCCGGGGTCCCGGCCGTCCGCAGATCCCTTGACCGATACGCCTCCCAGTTCCAGCAGCCAGATCAGCGCCTGGATGTCGCGGACGCCACTGGCGCCGCTGATCACGTAACTGCGCATGGCCTGCGGGGGGAAGTTGCGCTTGAGCCCGGCAATGGTCCGCATCGTCGCCAGAAGCTTCTCCGTCTGTTCGGAAGGGGCCGGGGCGAGCGAGAGGGACGGGTCGTCGCAACTGCCGGCCCCTGCGGCCAGCTCCTTGATGGCCTGTTCGTGGACCCGGGCGTGCTGACGGATATCCAGGGTGTGGAGATGGAAGCCGAAGGTGTCTATCTTGCGCAGCAGCGGATCGATCCACTGGCGCGCAAGACGTTTCCCGTCGGATTGCTGCAGGCTGCGGCGCATGGCGGCAAGATCGGCGCGGAAGGCTTCGGCATTGTCATAAGCCCCCTCGGTATCCGCCGCCTTGAGAGCCAGCTGCAGGCGGTGGCGGATAAATCCGATCAGGTGGCGGTAATTCTCGCAGGAGAAGCCGTCAGCCAGCCCCTGTTCGAATGACGGAAAGCGCTCGGCATATCGGGTGAGGTTCTGAAGCAGCTCTTCGGAGACCGGGACCCGGCAGGTGGACGAGGTCAACAGCTCCTGCAGCAACGCCAGCACCTCCAGGTAGTGGCCGATTATCAGGGTGCGGGCTTGCGAAAGGGCCTCTTCGGTGGATTCGGGAGAAACGAAAGGGTTCCCGTCCCGGTCGCCGCCGATCCAGGAGCCGAAACGGATCAGGGTCGGCAGCTCGGAGGGATCGACTCGGACGCCGTACACCTCCGAGAAGGCGAGGGCGATGTCGTCATACAGGTCGTGGACCGGCGGAAAGAGGGCATTGAGGTAGTGATCGAACCCCATGCGGATCTCGTCGCTGACGGTGGGTTTGCGACGGCGCACTTCGTCGCTCTGCCACAAGGCGGTAATGTCGGCAAGAATCCCTTCCTGAATCTGCATCGATTCGGATTCTCCCAACGGCAGGCGGTCGAGCTGCACCAAGTGTTCGCCGATACGGCGGCGCTTGAAGCGGACGACCCGCCGGGCGACTTCGGTCGGATGGGCGGTAAAGACCGGGATGATTTCGATGTGGCGGAGCTGTTCCAGGGTCTGTTCCGCGGTGAGTCCTTTCTTTTTGAGGCGTTCCAGGGTCCCGCGAAGCGAGCCGGCCTTGTCGGGCATCCCGCCGCGAAGCCTCTCCGCCCTTCTGCGCCTTTTGCGGTGGTTGGTTTCGGCCAGATTGGTCAGCTCGAAGAAGGAGGCGAAGGCTTTGACGATGTTGTGGGATTCGGACAACGACAGCCGGCCGACGAGTTCGACGGCGTGCCGCTGCAGGTGCTCTTCGCCGGGGTCCTCGAGGCAGTCGGAGCCGGTTTTCTCCAGCCTTTCCCGGTGCTCGATCGCCAGGCGTCGCAGTTCTTCTTCTGCCGCATAGGCGTTTTCTCCGGCTTGCTCGCGAATGACCGTACCGAGCAGTTTGCCTAGCGACCGCACGTCCCTGCGCAGGGGAAGATTCCGGGTCTCTTCCTCGTCGCTGATCAGTTCGGCCAGCCGTGTCGCCTGGTCAGCAGGATACCAGTAATTTTCGATGGATGTCATGGGGAGGGTTCCTTTCCTGTCTTTTTAACAGTATAGCAGCCCGTGGCGAGAGGAAGGGCCGGAGTGATAGTCGACTTTTCTGGTAGACTTGGTGGCAGGGGAGTATCCCGGCGCGTAGCTCAAGAGGATGGTCGTTCGGCAAGAGGGTGGACATGAGGGCGAAGAGGAGAAAGGCATTTTCCTGGAGGATGGCGTCGCTTGTCCTGGGGATTCTGCTGGTGGCGTCGTCGGCATTCGTCGTCGGTCAGCAGGAGGAAAAAGACTCCGGCGATCTAACGCTGCATTTCTTCTGGGCCGCCAACTGCCCGCACTGCGGGGAGGAAAAACCTTTTCTCGAACGACTGTCCCGCGATTATCCCCGCTTGAAGATCATGCAGTACGACGTATGGAACAACCGCGACAATTTCAACTTGCTGGTGGCCCTGTCGGAGAAGTACGGGACCGAGACGGTCAGCACGCCGACGACGGTCGTGGGCGAGCGGATCTGGTACGGGTTTTCCGATCAGACGGCCCGCGAGATCGAAGCGCACGTCAAGGAACTTCTGGGCTCCGGGGAGGGGACCCCGCCGGCGACAGAGCCCGAGGCGGCTGCAGGGGAGGGGACCGGTTACCTGACCCGGATCCCTCTGCTCGGGGATGTGGATCTGCGGCAGTACTCGCTGCCGCTGCTGACGATCCTTCTCGGCCTGATGGACAGTTTCAATCCCTGCGCCTTCTTTATCCTGCTTTTTCTGCTCAGCCTGCTGATCCATGCCCGCTCCAGAAAGCGGATGCTCCTGGTCGGCGGCACGTTCGTTTTCTTCTCCGGCGTGATTTATTTCCTGTTTATGGCGGCCTGGCTCAACCTGTTCCTGCTGGCGGGCAACCTGCCGCTGATCACGGCCGCGGCGGGTGCGGTGGCCGTGCTGATTGCTCTCGTCAATATCAAGGATTTCTTCTGGTTCAAAAAAGGGGTGAGCCTCTCCATCCCCGAGAGTGCCAAGCCGAAGCTGTTCGCCCGTATGCGTGCGCTGCTGGAGCAGAACCGTCTGGGGCCGGTTCTGCTGGGGACCGTGGTGCTGGCCGTGGCCGCCAATTCCTATGAGCTGCTTTGCACCGCAGGCTTCCCCATGGTCTATACACGGCTGTTGACCTTGCACCATCTGCAGCCCTGGCAGTACTATGGCTTTCTCGGTGTGTACAACCTGGTGTATGTGCTGCCCCTTCTTCTGATCACCCTGGTTTTCACCTGGACGCTGGGCTCGCGGAAACTCAGCCAGTGGGAAGGGCGGATTCTCAAGTTGATGTCCGGGCTGATGATGGGGCAGCTGGGGGCGCTGCTGCTGTTCCGGCCCGACTGGCTGCAAAGTATCGCGGTGGCGGTCGGGATGCTGGCGACGTCTGTCGTTCTGACAGCCATGATCGTTTTTTTCTATGATCGGATTATTTCCCGGGGCAAAGGCGGCTCCGGTATGCGCGGAGGCCATTCATGAGTCTGGCGGGCAAAGTCGTTCTGGTGACCGGAGGGGCCCAGGGGATCGGAAGAGCCTTGGCGGAGCGGTTTCTCACAGAGGGGTGCCGCGTGGTCGTGGCTGATGTCGACAGGGAAGCGGGCAAGGAGACCGAGCAGGATCTCAAAGACCTCGGCGAGGTGCGGTTCATCGAGACGGACGTGGCGGATGAGGCGTCGGTCAGCGCGCTGTTTTCGCAGATTTCAGAGACCTTCAGCCGTCTGGATGTGTTGATCAACAATGCCGGCATCATGATCCGTCGTCCCCTGACGGAGCTGAGCGTTCAGGAGTGGAACCGGGTCCTCGGGGTCAACCTCGGAGGGGCTTTTCTGTGCAGCCGTCAGGGCGCCAGGGCGTTGCGCGAAGCCCGGGGAGGTATTCTCAACATCGCCTCCACCCGGGCCCTCATGTCCGAGCCCGACACCGAAAGCTACGCGGCCTCCAAAGGGGGGCTGGTCGCCCTGACCCATGCATTGGCGGTGAGCCTCGGACCCGAGGTGCGGGTGAACTGCATCAGCCCCGGCTGGATCGATGTGTCGGGGTGGGCCGGCAAATCCCGTCGCCACCAGGCGGCACTGACACCCCGGGACCACAGCCAGCACCCGTGCGGCCGGGTCGGCATGCCTTCTGATGTCGCTTCCCTGGCCGTGTTCCTGTGCCGGCCGGAGAACGGCTTCATCACCGGGCAGAATTTCGTGGTGGACGGCGGCATGACTCGGAAGATGATTTATGAGGAATGAACGACGGCCGGGTTGATTTTTTGTCAGAACTAATACATTCCTAACAATACGGCAATATTTTCGGGCATATAGTCGATACTTCCGGAAGGATACACAGGACGCATGAGCAAAGAGCATTTACTGGTCATCGAGGACGAAGAGGATAT
>QKGY01000197.1 GCA_003250235.1 Desulfuromonadaceae bacterium | reverse complement strand
AGCTTGAGATGTTCGAACTCCCGTTCCAGGGTACCGACGATGCTCTGGGCGAAATCCGCCGCCTCCTCTTCGCTGATCTTCGGAGCCACCTTGCGATAGATGGCCCCGGCGATGATTTCGCCCAGCAGGATCAGCTCACGGGTACTGGCTCCGCTCAATTCGCGGGCATTGTAGATGTCGTCGCCGATGGCGAGCTCCCTGGCGATGTGCCGGGCAATAGCCAGGTTGTCGCCGGTGATCATCTTGACATCGAGCCCCAGCCGCATCGCCTCTTCGATCGTCGGCTTCGAGTCGTCGCGCGGAGGATCGAAAAGCGGGATCAGGCCGATGAACGCATAGGACGCGTCACCGTCATTCTTTCTGGCGACGCCGAGGGTGCGGAACCCGTTGGCGGCAAACTCCTCCACCTTTTTCATGACCTCCCGTTGGCCGGAGCCCTCAGGGCAGAGCGCGAGGATCACCTGGGGAGCCCCTTTGGTGACGAGAAAGCTCTGCGCTTCGCTCACGACCCGGGCCTCCGTCCTTTTACTCACCGGGTCGAAGGGGGTGAACGCTTCCTGCCGGTAGATTCCGAGCCTATCCGCCAGTCCCGTCTGGCGCAGATTCTCGAAGATCGGCACCTCGATCGGGTCGCTGTTCTCTTCCCGAGAGGCCAGGGCGGCGGACAGCATCAAGTCCTCCGGGGAATGGCCGCCGAAAACCACCACATCCGAGACGGTCATGCGGTTCTGGGTCAGGGTCCCGGTTTTGTCGGAGCAAAGGACATCGACGCCGGCAAGCTCCTCGATAGCCACCAGACGACTGACAATGGCCTGCTTCTTGGCCAGATTCATGGCGCCCACCGCCATAGTGACCGACAAAATCGCCGGCATGGCCACGGGAATGGCGGCAACCGAAAGGACGAGACAGAAGCGCAGAATCTCCAGCATAGCCTCGTGACGGAACATGGCGGTGATCAGGATGAGCACCACCAGCAACACCGTGATCAGGATCAGGTAATTGCCGATCTGGATCACCGCCTTCTGGAAGTGGCTCTTCTCCTCGCGTTCGGCCTGTGCCACCAGGGCGACGGTCTTGCCGAAAAAGGTGTTCAGCCCCGTCTGGGTCACCAGGCCCAACATCTCGCCCTGCTTGACGATGGAGTTGGAATAGGCGATTTCCCCTCGCTTCTTGTTGACCGGCAGCGACTCTCCCGTCAGAGCCGACTGGTCGGACTGGATGTAGTCGCCGTCGATGAGCTTGATATCGGCGGGAACGAGGTCGCCGATCTTGACCTTGAGGATATCCCCGGGCACCAGCTCCCGCGCATCGATCGTCTGGAACCGGCCGTCGCGCAGAACGAGGGCTTTCTTGGCGAGTTTTTCCTTGAGCACCTTGAGCGCGCTCAGGGCCTTGGACTCCTGCCAGAAGTCGATGCCGACATTGGTGATCAGCAGGATCAGGATGATGGTGAAATCGTCCCATTTGCCGACCACGGCGGAAAGCAGCGCCGCCGCTTCGATCATCCAGGGAATCGGCCCCCAGAACCGCCGAAGAACCCGGTGCGCCAGCGATTCCGTCTTTTCGGGGATTTCGTTGAATCCGTATTGGCTCAGACGCCGCGAGGCTTCCTGCGCGGCAAGCCCGTTCGTCTTATTGCTCTGCAAGGCGTGGAGAGCCTCGTCGACCGATAAGGTTTCGAATTCTTCTGTGGTTTTGTTCATGATCGTTCCCTGGATGACTGGAGGGATAGGATACGCTTCGGCCGGGTTGCGGCCACGCTACACGGCAGGGTTTGCCTCTCGTCTGAGACATCGGGCCAGAATCTCGAAGGCCAGATCGAGATCCGTGTCGGGATTCAACCCCTTCCCCAGCAGATGAACCACCCCGGCCCGTTTGAGCAGGCGCTCGTCATATCGGGCATGCGGCGCGAGCTGCTGCAAGGATTTTTTCAGCTGAGCGAAATTGAGATCCCGTGAAACCTGTTTGGACTCGCCCAGACCATCGTAGACCAGTCCGCCCCGGGGAAAGACGACAGGAGGCCGGGCACCGGCAACGACCCAAAGGACTTCGTCGCGCTCTTCCGACGTCAGGGTCTGTTCCCGTGCCACTTTCCGGGTCATCGGCACGCCGCCGGCAAGCAAGGTTTTGCCGAGACTGAAGCGCCGCTCGCTCACGGAAACGGTGCGGGTTATTGCCCCGGTGCTCCCCATGGCGGCCAGCAGCAGGTCAATCTCCCCATAAGACATATCGCATCGGTCGCCGTCCGCCGACTCCAGAGACATCGCCTGATCCCCGGGAACGAACCGGTGCACCACGAAGGGGAGATCCCTGTCGCGTACGGCCCGACTGTCGATCACCTGAACCGGCATTCCGTCACGGGACAGATTCCCGGCCAACGTCTCGGCCGGCGCTGATTCGGCAAAATGGGCCAGCACCACCGGTCCTCCTCCGGCAAGCATTTGCCGCACCTCAAACGCCAGTTTCCCCAGATGGTGGACCAGGGTTTCGACAACCTCCGGGCTATCGTTTGTCCCACCGCATCCCACAACGATATACATACCGCTCTCCTGCCTGGATTCCTGAATTTCCCGGAGAGCCGGGTGTCTCGTCCGCACCGGCCTTCCTTGCGTTCAACCTTACCACATTTCGCGACCGTCTCAGGCTTCCCCCCCAAATTCCGAGGCATCCTCATCCGCAGGAAATCCCCCCTTCGGAGGCAGAAATAGAAAGCCCGCGATCTCTTTCGAGGCGCGGGCTTTCAGGCATATCTGTCTGGAACGAAAATCTTGGCGTTGCGGAAATTTCCGCCGCCAGGACGTTATTTCAGAATGGGCCTCGGCGTGCTCTGACTGCTGACCGGCAAAATCGGATAGCTGATGATGGGCTGCACCCCGTCAAGGCTTTTCAGGAAGGAAACCAGTTGATCCTCATCCTTCGGGGTCAGGGTGATGCCGAGCTGGGCCGAACCCATGATACCGACCGCGTCCTTCAGAGACCAGACTTTGCCGGAATGGAAATAAGGAGCGGTCAGGGCCACGTTGCGCAGCGAGGGGGCCCTGAAAACGTATTCATCGCTTTCGGTCTTGGTCACTTTGAAGCGCCCTTTGTCGCCGGGAGGAAGAATGTCGCTGTTGGGTTTTTCCACCACACCGAAGGGGAAGTAGCCGCTTCCTCCCAGATTGAGGCCACCGTGACAACCGACGCACCCTTTGCCGACGAACAGGGCCAGGCCTTCCTTCTGGGTGGCGTTCAGAGCGGCCGCGTCACCGACCAGATAGGCATCAAAAGGCGATGACGTCAGCAGCGTGGCTTCGAAGACCTCGATGGCATTGGCCATATTGTCAAAGGTCAGCGGCTCCTTTTCACCGGGGAAGGCCTTGGCAAACAGCGCCACGTACTCGGGCATGCTTTTCAGGGTGACAACGACCTGCTCGGGCGTATTGTTCATCTCCACCGAGGCCTGTACCGGCCCCTTGGCCTGCTCGGCAAGGTCCTTGGCCCGTCCGTCCCAGAACTGGGCAATGTTGAACACGGCATTCATGACGGTCGGGGCATTACGGGGACCCTTCTGCCAGTTATGGCCGGTCGAGGTTTCCTGAAGATCGGCGCCGGCCAATCCCACATTGTGACAGGTGTTGCAGCTGATCAGGTGCGAGGCGGAGAGACGCGGTTCGAAGAACAGCATCTTGCCCAGCTCGAGTTTGGTCGGATTGGACTGGTTTTGGGTGAAGACAGGAGCCTCCTTGGGCAGGGGCTTGAACAGGGCCTGACTCTGCTGCATGAGGTTATCCGCAGCGGCCCAGGTGGGGGCGGCAGCGGCTATGACGAATACGGTGACGAAAGCGATGGTTCTAAACATGGGTTCCCTCCTTGATGAACGTCTGCGGGTAGAGATTAAGCAAAACTCACTGAGGAAGGAGTATAGCAGAAGATTGTCGGGTGACCAGAGGGGATGGCAGAACTTTCGCATTTTGTCAGCAATAAAAAAACCGCCCGAAAAAAAATTTCATCGGGCGGTTTCAGGGTGAAGCCGGATCGGCCTGAACCTAGTTCGCTTCGACCAGCTCAATCTCGAAAACGAGATCCTGTCCGGCCAGGGGATGGTTGGCATCGAGGGTGACAGTGCCCTCCCCCACCGCTTTGACCGTCACAATCGTCGGCTGCCCGTCGCCCCCCTGGGATTGAAGCTGCATGCCGACCTCGGGAACGAGTCCCTCGACAAACTGACTGCGCTCGACATCAAAAACCATTTCCTCGTTGTAGGGGCCGTAGGCCTCGGCAGCAGGGATGGTGATGGTCCGGGTTTCGCCGACGGTCATGCCGGCAACCCCGTCGTCAAACCCCTGAATGACCTGCCCTGCGCCAACCGTGAACTCCAGGGGCTCACGATCCCGAGAGGAATCGAACACCGAACCGTCTGTCAGAGACCCCGTGTAGTGAACCTTGACGGTCTTGCCGCTTTGCGTCTGTGCCATGATATCTCCTTTGTGAATCTGAAAGTATGCACCACCCCTATCACATCGGCGGCGGTCTGTGAAGACCTGTCCGAGAAAAAATCCGTCTTGGCCACGTTGCAAACACCGGTATTCTGGTGTTAAATATATCATGATTAAAATTAAGCCATGGATAAAATTTAAAAAAGGAAAGTTCGGTCGGAGAATGCATTCTAATCCGCACCGGACGGGATAAACAATAAAAACCCCTAAGGAGGTCTTTGTGAAAAAACACCTTATTCTGACTCTACTGATGATTATTGGCCTGGCTATCGCGCTGCCGGCAGCCGCAACGAACGACATCACCGACCATGTCTCTTGCCAGTACTGCGGCATGAACAGGGATAAATTCGGGTTCAGCCGCATGCTCATCGAATATGACGACGGCACCTCCGCCGGGCTGTGCAGCCTGCATTGCGCCGCCGTAGACCTCGCCAATCACCTGGACAAAGCCCCCATCAAAATCCTGGTGGCGGACCATGGAACCCGGGAACTGACCGACGCCGAAACGGCCTTCTGGGTTGTCGGCGGCGACATCCCCGGGGTGATGACCGCCCATGCCAAATGGGCGTTCGCCAAAAAAGCGGATGCCGAGGCCTTTCAGAAGGCTCATGGCGGCGAGATCGTCACCTTTGAAACCGCCATCAAAGCCGCCTATGAGGACATGTACCAGGACACCCGCATGATCCGCGAGAAGCGGAAAATGAAGAAAATGATGCACAAAGAGTAAATCGTGCCGATCCCGGTTCCGCACCGGATCGCCAACAGGATCGGCAATGTACAGCGGGGTGGCCAGAGGCCACCCCGCACCTCCCGATAGGTCGATGCGCAAAAAGTTGTGCCATCGAATCCATTGCAGAAAGAGCCCCAGAATCTTGCGCCGGCTCCCTGCGAATAAAATGACATGTCATGCTACTGCGGGAGAAGCGGATGTTTGCCCCCACCGGAAAACGTAAAGCTCGCGTTGCCGCTGTCCTGCAGCTGCTGGCGCTGCTCGTTCTCCAGCTGGCCTTGCTGACCCCGCCGATTGCCATGGCCCTGGCCGCAACCAAACCCCACAAGGTCTGCCAGGGGGATCACACCCTGTGCGGATGCCCGCCCGAGCGCATCGCCGCCGGGACCTGCTGCTGCGCCATGTCGAAGCGCCCTGCCTGCTGCAAGACGGAATCCGTCCATCCCCACAGAAACAAAGGCCCCGTCATCGCCGCTCAGCCCTGCGGCACCAGCGATCCGGTAACGATGCAGGCCATCGAGGATTTTCTCGGGTTCGGGAAATCCGTTCCCCCGGCCATGGAGCGCCGCAGCAAATACCCGCCGTCTTCGCCCGAATATCCCATCCACCAAAACGTCAAGCCGCTGATTCCACCTCCGCAATCCCATTCCGCATGTTATGCGTCGTCCCGGCTTGGTTCGGGAGCGACATGACAGGCGACATCCATCTTTTCTCTGTGAAAGAGATGGATGCCCCTATCAACGACAGGAGGAAACCATTCCATGAAGAAGTCCCTGCTCATTCTGGGCGTGCTCGCGGCGCTCCGGGTCGGAGTCAGTCCGGCCGAAGAGCTCCCCAAGCCCACCGCCCACGACCTCGAAGGGGTCGTGGTTACCGCCACGCGCACCGAACGCCAAGTCGATGAGGTGCCGGCGGCGGTCACGGTCGTCAGCGGCGAAGACATCAAGAACAACCGGATGCTCGGCATCAAGGAAAGCCTCACCGGCATCGCCGGGGTGCAGTCCGAAACCCGCAACGACGGCTACGATTCACGCCTCATCATCCGTGGCGCAGGCCTCAAGGCCCGCTACGGCGTGCGCGAGATCATGGTGCTGCTCGACGGCGTGCCGATTACCGACCCCGACGGCCTCTCCCGCTTCGACTTTGTCGACACCCAGCTCATCGAGCGCATCGACGTGCTCAAGGGGCCCAACTCGACCCTGTACGGCGCCAACGCCGCCGGCGGGGTGGTCAACATCCAGACCGTCAACCCCTACGAGGAGATCCGCAGCTTCAAACTGGGCTACGGCAGCAACAACACCACCCTCAGCAACCTCATCTACAGCAAGAATTTCGACGAATCTTCGTACCTGACCCTTTTCGGCACCCGCAAGTCGTCGGACGGCTGGCGCGCCTGGAACGCCTTCGATTCGACCCAGGCCGGCGTCAAATTCGGTCAGCAGGTCAACGCCACCACCTCGGTCGACTTCTCCCTGACCTACACGGCGGCCAACCTGCAACTGCCCGGCGCCCTGACCAAGGAAGAGTTCGAGGAGAATATCCGCCAGCGCACCAGCGAACCCTTCCGTCACAGCGGCCGCTACAGCGAGATTTACTTCCTTTCGATGAAAGGGACCAAGGAGATCAGCGATGCCCTGAGTTTCAAACCGATCCTCTACTATCAGAACTGGAACCACCTGCACCCGGTTCCGGGGGTGATCAACGACGGTGGCGCGCAGGTCTACGGCACCGACCAGCAACTCACCTTCAAACATTCCCTGTTCGGCATCGGGGGCACCCTGGTAACCGGCGTGGCGTTACAGGTCGACGACTCCGACGGGGATAAATACGCCTACCGCGACTACGAAACCACGACCGGCGATCCCCTGACCGGCCGCATCACCGCCACCCTCTCCGACAGCAAGGGCGCCAAGATCGAAGA
>QKGY01000085.1 GCA_003250235.1 Desulfuromonadaceae bacterium | reverse complement strand
CCTCAAATCCGACATCCCGCGAATCATTGCTCAAAACAATTTCGTCCATAAAAGACGAGAGGGGAAGGTTTCCCTTCCCCTCTCGGGTACTGCTTGTTCTCAGAATCTGCCTTATTCCGCGACCACCGTTTCATGGGTGGAGGGATCACGCAGCTGGATTTTATCCTGGGTTTTGTCCTGGAGTTTATCCTGAGTCTTGTCCTGAAGACGGTCCTGATCCCCCGTTGCCAGAGTTTCGGAATCCGCGTTGTTGGTCTGGTACCGGTACTGATTCTGGGTCTGATACCGATACTGCGACTGTGTCTTGGCCATGGATCCTGCGCCCGAAAGGGTTCTGGAACCCGACTGGCTTCCTTTAGCCAGCGCAGCACCAGGGCCTGCAAGAGCAACACATACAGCCAGTCCACCAACCAAGATCAATTTTTTACCGCTCATCATTTTCCTCCATTTCAGTGATTGATTAGTTTGAATTGCGGATGCCTTCATCCGTCAGAATTGAACAGTTAGACGGGAGCAACCATTAAAGGTTTACAATAAGCGTGAAATATTTTCTCGATTCGGTTTTTCCTACTTTTTTCATGACGCCCCCCTTGATTTCCCGCAAGACAATGTTAGATTCTCCTAATCTTAAAATCCATTAACCAGGAGGGGATCATGAACATGTTTAAAAATCGCTTTGTTGTCGCCTGCGTCCTCGCAGCAGTTCTTGTCGCTCCGGCTTTCGCCTCACAAGTCGAATCCGAGGGCAAAGGGACCCCCGCGCAGATTCTCACCCGCATGAAAGCGGGCAATATGCGTTTCGTGGACGGCCGGTCCCTGCACCCGCACCTCAACCTCGAGCGCCTGAAGCAGGCGGGGAGAGAAGATCAGGGGAACCATGCGTATGCCACCGTCATCACCTGCTCGGATTCGCGGGTGCCGGTGGAACATATTTTCGATGCAGGTGTCATGGACCTGTTCGTCATTCGTGTCGCCGGCAATGTGGTGGACACCGACGAGGCCGGCTCCATCGAATACGGACTGGCCCATGTACATACTCCTCTGCTCGTGGTGCTGGGTCATACCCAATGCGGAGCGGTTACCGCCGTCACCCACGCCGTACACGGTATGGATCACAAGCTCGAGCGCAACATCCCGCCCCTGGTCGACAATATCGAACCGGCCGTTAAAAGAGCGATTGCCATGAACCCCGGAGTTCATGGCGAGGACATCATCCCCGCGGCCATCGAGGAAAATGTCTGGCAGGGCATCGAGGATCTTTTCCTGAAGAGCCCGACAACCCGAGAGCTGGTCAAAGCGGGAAGCGTCAGGGTGGTGGGTGCCATCTACGATGTGGGCAGCGGCAAGGTGAACTGGCTGCCGGACACGAAGATTGCGGAAATACTGGATCGCGTGGAAGCATCCCCCACGAGGGCCATGGAAGCCATGGCGCAATAGGCCTCAACCTATTTCTTCGGGCCGCCGTTCTCCGGGCCACATCTCCATTAGGGGGTGTGGCCTTTTCTTTCGCCTGTGCACCTGTCTTGTCTAGAACCCCCTATATCTGCTATAGATAAAAGTCACTATCCCGTGCGCTTCCCCCTTGCAACTGGAGAACAACATGCCCTTCGATCCGTCCTTATGGACGCGTTACGAGTTTGACGCCCTTCCCATTTATATCCGCGGCGACCAGCCGAGCTGGTTTGTCCCCAACAAGCCGGGAGACCGGCTTCTTCAACGCTGGCAGCAGGAAAATTCAACCCCGGACGGGACTGACGCCGAACGGTTTCGACTCCGGCTTCCCGATCCGCAGGGCTCCCCTTATCCGGGGCGCGGTCATCGACTCGAAACCCTGCACCTGCGCGAGCTCTGGTTTCACGTCACCAACCGCTGCAACCTGACCTGCAGCCACTGCCTGTTCGCCTCCTGCCCTGAGGACGGCGCCGAACTGGCTTGCGCGGAGATCCTCTCCCGGGCCAGAGAAGCGGCGGAACTCGGTTGCCGGGTCTTCGCCCTCACGGGGGGGGAACCGTTCGTGCACCCGGACATTGACGCGCTTGTCGCCGGACTTCTGGCCATCCCGGACAGCCATGTCGTGGTCCTGACCAACGGTCTTCTGCTGAAACGTCACCTTGAAGGCGCCAGAATCGACCGCTCCCGTTTCCACCTGCAGGTCAGCGTCGACGGGCTGAAGCCGCGTCACGATCGTATCCGGGGTGCCGGCTCGTTTGACGCCCTGACCCGGGAACTGGCCTGGCTCAAAGATCAGGACATCCCCTTTACCCTGTCCATGTGCGTCGAGCAGGACAACCTCACCGACATGCCCGGTCTCATCGACTTTGCCGCGGATGTCGGGGCTTCGAACGTCCACTTCATGTGGTATTTCATCCGGGGACGGGGCGAAGCGGAGCAGTTTGCCCCTGCGGAGACCATCTTTGAGCACCTGCGACAGGCGGTGGAAAGAGCGGAAGCCCGGGGCATCCGTATCGACAACATCGACAGCATGCGCACCCAGGTTTTCGCCCCGGCAGGAACCTTCCATGACGGCAGCAACAGCGGCTGGGAATCGGTCGCCATCGGCCCCGACGGAAAGCTCTACCCGTCGGCGGCCCTGGTCGGTGTCGAAGAGCTGGCTGAGGAGCTTTCCGACGGGCTGGAGTCAGCCTGGCTCTCCAGTCCGGCACTCCAGGAACTGCGTGCCGCATCGGCCGTGGACCTCGACTCTCCCCTGCGCTTTCTGACCGGAGGCGGAGACTCTGACCACAGCTTTTTTCACAGCGGCCGTTTCATGGGCGCAGATCCCTACCTCCCCCTGTATGAAAAGATCGCCCTCTGGCTGATTGCCCGGGAAACCGGGGCAGCCCTTGACGAAGAGACCCCGCGCCTGCGCCTGAAAATGGGGGATATCCTGGAGAGCTGCGGCGCTCATGGCGCCGTCGCCCTCACCCATGCCAACTGCCTGCTCTCCCTGGCCAACAGCGACAGCCGCAGCGTGGTCAAAGCCTTCTATGCCGACGCGGTGGGGGATACCAATGAGGACATTCTCAATCCCGTCTGCTACGAGGAGACCCTGATCCGGCACATCCCGGCGGAATTCCGCTTCCGCGGCTACGGCTGCGGCAGCCCGGTGCTCGATGCCGATATCCGTCCCGGCGAAACGGTCGTCGATCTGGGCTGCGGAGGCGGCGTGGAATGCTTCATCGCCGCTCGCATGGTCGGGCCCAAGGGCAAGGCCATCGGCGTGGACATGCTCGACCCCATGCTAGCGCTGGCCAGGAAAGGGGCCGAGGGGGTCAGAAGGAATCTCGGTTACGACAACCTGCTCTTCAAAAAAGGCTACCTGGAAGAGCTGCCCCTGGCTCAAGACAGCGTTGACGCTATTCTTTCCAACTGCGTCATGAACCTCTCGACCCACAAGCGTCGCGCTTTTTCCGGAATCTACGACGCGCTCAAACCCGGTGGGCGCCTGGTCATCTCCGACGTCGTCTGCGACAGGGAACCGGACGGGGCGATCCGCAACGACGCCACCCTGCAGGGGGAATGCATCGGCGGCGCCCTGACCCAGAAGGACCTGGTGGGGCTTCTGGAGGAATCGGGATTCAACAACATCCGCCTGATCAAGCGGTTCCCCTACCGAACCGTCATGGGACATCCCTTTTACTCGCTGACCTTCGCCGCCTTCAAACCGAAGCCGGCCGCCGCCGTGCGGGTCATGTACCGGGGACCCTATGCCGCGGTCACCACGGCAAGCGGCCGGGTTCTCTTCTCCGGCATCGAAACCGCCATCCCCGAGAGCGATGCCGAACAGCTCGGCGATGCGATCTTTGTCTTCGATGCGCAGGGAGCGGTCACCAATCTCGACATCGGCGAAAGCTGCTGCTGTTCTCTGCCGCCGGAGGCCCGTAGCGAAGCCCCTGCCGCGACAGCCCCCGGCAAACCGATCACGATGAAATACGACACCGGCTGCATGGTTTGCGGCGCTACGGTGGAATACTTTCAGCAGGAAAAACAGGTGGCCTGCGCTTACTGTCAAAAGACCTTCGCCGCCAACGCCACCTGCGTGCACGGGCATTTCGTCTGCGACAGCTGCCACTCGGAAGATGCCCTGCAGGTCATCGAGCAGATTTGTCTGGAGAGCCGCGAAGAGGACATGCTGATCCTGCTCGACCAGATTCGCCGCCATCCGGCCATCCCCACCCATGGGCCCGAACACCACGCCCTGGTGCCGGGGATCGTGCTCAGCACCTATCGCAACCGGGGAGGCAACATCCCGGCGGAGCTGATCCGAACCGGCATCCAGCGCGGCGCCAAGGTGATAGGCGGAAGCTGCGCCTATATCGGCACCTGCGGGGCCGCCACCGGCGTGGGAATCGCCTTCAGCCTGCTGCTTGAGGCCGACCCGACACGAGGGCCGCAACGGCAGAAGGTTCAGCAGATCGCCCAGCAGGTTCTCGCCCGCATTGCGGCTCTTGAAGCGGCCCGCTGCTGCCAGCGCGACTGCTGGATCGCCCTGAAGGCCGCCGCCGAGCTTTCTCCGGCCTATCTGCCCCTTGCTCTGAAAGCCGAAGCACCCTTCGGATGCTCCCAGCAGCATAAAAACAAGGAATGTATCGGCGCCCTGTGCCCGATCATGAATCAAATCCCGGAAGCACAGGTTGAACCCCGGGCCGATACCCAAAAGCCCGCATCCGGGCAAAGATAAGACCATCCCCTTAAGACGCAAAAAAGCCGGGCTTCTATTGAGGCCCGGCTTTTTTGCGTCGTGTCGGCAGGATCGGTGAAAACGACCTTTTTTTAGAAAATCACCTGCAGCTGTGCGGCGAAGGTGTTGAAGTCCTCGGTGTTGGCGTCTTCGGTGTCGAAGTCGGTCACGGAGTACTCCAGGGTCAGTTTCAGATCCTGACCGCGCAGGTAGTAGTTGAAGCCGCCGGCCATGAAGGTGACTTCCTGGTCGATAATGTCGTTGAGGCTGGCGAAGCTCCAGTCCTCATAGCGGGCGAAGAGCTGCAGAGGCATGTTGGGCAGCAGGTAGCCCACTTTGTAGTAGGAGCCGTTCTTCTGGCCGTTGAGGCCGATGACGCCGGGATCCGGATTAGCGCTCTGATAAGCGTCGTCCAGATCGTAATCGACATAGGCGGCCGAAGCGGTGATGGTGCCCATGCCCTCGACGGGGTATTCCACGAAGCCGTCAACGGTCCAGGCCTTGTAGTCAACGGTACTGGTCTTGGTAGCGGTGTCAACATAGGCGATGTCGGGTTCAAACTGGTAGGCGGCGCCGACGGTCAGCACTTTTTTCTCGCCCAGGTAGGTACCCTTGTAACCATAGCCGGTTTCCTTGTCGAACAGCGAGACGTGGGCGCGGGCGGTGTAGCGCAGGTTGGTCTTGGGGGTCGAGTCCGCGTCATTGCGGCCGTTCATGGCGTCGAGGCGATACTGGAACAGGCCGTCGGCGAGGTTGCCCCACAGGGCCACCCCTTTGTCGCGGGTGGAGACATAGGGGGCGCGGATGAAGCTGGAGCGGTCGAGGGTCAGAGGCATTTCGCAGGCTTCGAGGTTTTCGCGGGTCAGGTTGTACTTGAATTTACCGACCCAGATGTTGGCCTCTTCGCGGAGCTTGAAGCGGAATACGGCGTCGAGGATTTGAAAGTCAGAGTTGTCCCCGTCAGAAACGGACAGAGTTCCGATGTTGTTGTCCTCGTTGAATTCGGTCTGTACATAAAGACCGAAGTTGGGGCCGTAGGCGCCCATCAGGGCCAGGCGGTTGCGGCGGAAGTTGAACTCGGTGGCCGACTCGTCATTGTTCTCACCGGCGCCGGTGTCGCGGTTCAAAAACTGGAACTGCCCTTTGTATTCGAGTTTCAGAAGGCCCTGGTCCTCGGGACCGAATGTCCAGGTCGGCCCGGCAAAGGCGGTGGAGGCCAGCAGTATGGCCGCCGTCGTAAGCACATTCAAGGTGCCAAATTTTCCTATCTTCATAAACACTCCTTATGTCACTGAGATTGAATTCAATCAGCATCCGCCGCCGGTCGGCACAAAGGGAGTCGGCGCGCTGCTGTCGCTGCTGCTCGACGTGGACCCCTGATA
>QKGY01000080.1 GCA_003250235.1 Desulfuromonadaceae bacterium | reverse complement strand
GCAGGAGGATCTAGTTTTCCAGATCGTGACGGGAGAGATCGAGCTTGTCGAGATAGCGGTACAGAGTCGCGCGATGCACGCCGAGAAGGCGCGCCGCGGCCGTAATGTTGCCGTCTGCCGCCTTGAAGGCCCGACGGATTTCCTCGGCGTCGAGCTCGGCCGGACAGGTGGATTTCCGGGCCGTGTGATGCGACAGAGGAGAAAGCTCTTTCCCGGCAGACGGCTCGGGGGGCGCCAGCAACACCTGTTCGGAGGCAAGCGGATAGGGAGGAATCAGGGGAGAAGGTGTTGACCTCTGTCCCTGCCGGTTGCCGGTGGCAAAATGCTGCCGTTCCTGAATCCACTCTCGAAACGCTTTGGCTCCGATGACGTCTCCGGGCGTTTCAATGAATATCCGCTCGATGACGTTGCGCAGCTCGCGAATGTTCCCCGGCCAGAGATAGGATTGAAGCAGTGCCACCGCCTCGGGGGTGAGGCGGTGGATCGTGCGGTCATACTTTTTACTGAAGATTCTGAGAAAATGGGTAATCAGCGGAGGAATGTCCTCAACACGCTCCCGCAGCGGGGGAAGATGAATCCGCAGGACGGACAACCGATGATAGAGGTCGGAGCGGAAACGCCCCTGTCCGACGGCCTGCTCCAGCGGAACATTGGTGGCACAGACGATGCGGACGTTGACCGACTTTCCTTCTTCGGCCCCCACACGCTCCACAACCCCTTCTTCGAGGACCCGTAGAAGCTTGGACTGCGTATGCAGCGGCATGTCGCCGATTTCGTCCAGAAACAGGGTGCCGCCATGGGCCCGCTCGAAACGGCCACGATGGGTACGCACCGCACCGGTAAACGCCCCCTTTTCATGGCCGAACAGCTCCGATTCGAGCAATTCCTCGGAGATCGCGCTGCAATTTACCGCCACATAGGGTCCCGAAGCCCGCGGGCTGCATTCGTGCAGAGCCCTGGCTACGAGTTCTTTGCCGGCACCGGTTTCCCCGGTGATAACGACGGAGGCTCCCGTAGGCCCGTAAAGGCCTATTTTTCTGAAAATTTCCCGGGTCAGGGGGCCGGCGCCCACCATGCCGTGGAACATTTCCACGGCATGACGTTCCGAATCGGTGGGAGCTCTGAAAGCAAAAGCGACCGTCCTGCCGCGAAAATCCGGCGTCAGCCCTCCGGGCTGAACATCGACCATCATCCACGCGGGTTCCTGGTCCTCAAACCGGACACGCAGATCGTTCAAGGTAAGATCGCGGTCAGCAGCTTCAGCGGCCAGATCGGAAAGCATGGGCTTCGCTCGCGGGAACAGGCGATCCACGCCTTCCCCCACCGCCTCCGATACGGCGATGCCAAGCCAGGCGGCGAGGGCAGGCGACAGACTCATCACCCGCCAGTGCTCGTCAGGGCCCTGCGCCGCGACCAAGTCCGGTGCCATCGCCGGAAGACTGTCTTGAAACCGTTGTTCTCTGTTCATCCCGATATCCCGGTCATGTCGGCATCCCGCCACAATGTAACCATTTGACTCGGAGAGTTCAACCCGGAACCGGCATTGTCACCCCGACAGAGAGAAATTACCTGACCAGCTCGATTGAGTTTTTCATCATTTTTCTGTTATTATTTCCCAATTAAGAATTTATCTTGGAGCGTGTTGTCTTTCATGTCACTCACCCCTGCTTCCCAAACGGACAATCCTCAACCCTCCCCGGCAAAGCGGGCTCCAACCATCCTCATCGTTGAAGACGATAAAGGCATACGCAACCTCGCCCGCCTGCATCTCGACCGGTTGGGATACCAGGCCGTCCCCGTATCCTCGGGGCAGGAGGCCCTCGACTGGCTGAAGGATCAGACGGCGGACCTTCTCCTGCTCGATTTCGGCCTGCCGGACATGACCGGTCAGAATCTCCTCGATGAAATCGAAAACCAGAACGCGACCTTGCCCTTTCTGGTAACCACCGGGCACGGCAGCGAACAGGTTGCCGTCGAATTCATGAAGCGCGGCGCCCTCGATTACATCATCAAGGACGAAAAGTTCTGGGAGAATTTGCCCAAGGCGGTTGAAAGGGCCCTCGACCACCTGAAGATGGCCAGACGTCTCGAGAAAGCCAAATCGGATCTGCGCGCCAGCGAAGAACGCTTCCGCGCCCTGACGGAACATACCACCGATGTCACCCTGATCCTCGACGACGATCTTCGACTCAACTATGCCAGTCCTTCGGTCGAACGGATTCTCGGCGTCCCTCCCGAGGACTTTATTGCCCGGCAACTGGTGGCTGCGCTGCACCCCGAAGACCTTCAGGCGCTCAACAAAGCCATCGAACACTCCAAGTCCGGATCGAAAGAAACCATCCGCATCGACAATTTCCGCATCCGCCATAAAGACGGCAACTGGCTCAACATGGAAGGCCTGATCACCGATCTGCGTCATCTGCCCGGGGTTGACGGAACGGTCATCCATTGCCGGGACATCACCGATCGCATGCTGGCGGAAAAGAAGCTTCGGGATAACGAGACACGTCTCAAGCACCTGGCTCACCATGACACCCTGACCAACCTTCCCAACCGGATGATGTTCAAGGACCGCCTTCAGCAGGCCATGGCCAAAGCCAAGCGCTCCGGCCAGGAGGTGGCCATCGTCTTCCTCGATCTGGACCGTTTCAAGAAAATCAACGACTCCCTGGGGCATGAGATTGGCGATCGTCTGTTGCAGCAGGTTGCTTCACGGCTTAAAACCTGCGTGCGCGAATCCGATACGGTCGCCCGGCTGGGGGGCGACGAATTTGTGCTCATCCTGGAGGATGTCAAGGAAACGGGACATGTCGTGGGCGTGGCCCAGAAGATCCTGTCGGCGCTGACGCAACCCTTCTCCATCAACGGCTATCAGCTTTACGTGACAACGAGCATCGGCATCAGCCTCTTCCCCACCGACGGAGAAGAAGCCAGCGCCCTGATGAAATGCGCGGATATCGCCATGTATCGCGTCAAGGAACAGGGTCGCAACAACTACCAGTTCTACAAGCCGGATATGAATGCCCGGGCCCGCGAGTTGCTGCTCATGGAGAGCGCTCTTCGCAAGGCCCAGGAAAAAGACCAGCTCGACGTCTTCTATCAGCCCCAACTCGAACTGAGCACCGGGAAGCTGGTGGGGATGGAGTCCCTGCTTCGCTGGATACACCCCGAGCAGGGCATCATCTGTCCCCAGGACTTTCTCCCCCTGGCCGAGGATACCGGTTTGATCGAGCCCTACGGCAAATGGGCCATCCTAGAAGCCTGCAAGCAGAACCGGCTATGGCAGGACAAGGGATTTGCGCCCATCTCCGTTTCCATCAACATATCGCCCAGATTGTTTCACAAAAAAAACTTTGTCGACACCATCCGCGACATCCTCCATCAGTCAGCCCTTTCCCCCGAGTATCTGGAATTGGAAGTCACCGAATGCATGGTGATGCATGACGTGGACCGCGTGCTCGCCACCATGAAAGAACTGGACCGCATGGGGGTCAAACTGACTATCGACGACTTCGGCACCGGATATTCCTGTCTCAGCCTTCTCAAACGCTTTCCGGTCTCCCGGCTGAAGATCGCCCAGAGTTTCATCAAGGATGTCACGACCAATCCGAACGACGCCGCCATTGCCGACTCGATCATCTCCCTGGCACGCAGCATGAATCTGGAGGTGATTGCCGAGGGGGTCGAAACGCCAGGGCAACTGCGCTTTCTGCAGGAGCGAAAGTGTCGCATGGCCCAGGGATTCTTGTTCTGTCACCCCCTGCCTCCCGAGGAACTCACCCGGTTTTTCGATCTCCAATCCTGATCCCCGCCGTCATCCGATATTCTCTTGACAGGCAACCTCCCCCTGACATAATAATTCCCTTCTGAAATGAGACCTGTCCACCGGTGCCCTTCGGGGTGAAAAGGGAAGAGGGGTGCAAATCCCCCGCGGACCCGCCACTGTAAGCGAAGACAATGGGTTGATATGCCACTGGCCGATTGGCCGGGACCCGGAGGTTGATTCGCGAGCCAGGAGACCTGCCGGAACGGACCACCCACAACAACCTCCCCGGGTCACAGGGAGAGTGGAGATAAGCGGCGCTTCAAATACGGGAAGCCCGCGCACCCTTTGCCGGTGCGCGGGCTTTTTTTATGTTGAAGCTGTCCCCTTTTCGCCATTTTCGTTCGGGGCAAAAAGGAGAAAACCCATGAAACACCTGTTCGCCAGTCTGACAATCGTTCTGTTGTTCCTTTCCGCCTATCCGGTCTTGGCGCAGCCTCTGGATATGGAGCCGGTCGTGGTTACGGCCACCCGCACCGAGCAGGCAATCCGAACGGTCCCCGCCAATGTCACTGTCATCGACCAGGAAGCGATCGCCAGCTCCAACGCCCAGAATGTCGTTGAACTGCTCCGCTCCCAGGAAGGAATCGTCGTCAGGGACCTGCTCGGTAACGGCAAAACCGCCAGCGTCGATCTGCGCGGTTTCGGAGAAACCTCTGCCGCCAACACCCTCGTCCTGGTCGACGGACGCCGGGTCAACGCCATCGATCTCAGCGGCACGGACTGGCTGCAGATCCCCCTGGACCAGATTGAACGAATCGAGATCATCCGGGGTACCGGCAGCGTGCTCTACGGGGATAACGCCACCGGGGGGGTCATCAACATCCTCACCAAGGTGCCGACACAGGGGGTCCATGCCACGGCGGGTCTCGAAGCAGGCAGCTATGACGCCAACAAGCAAAAGGTGTCCCTCAGCGCTTCCGCAGAGGATCTGGCCGTATCCCTTTACGCCAGTCGCAGCGATACGGACGGATACCGGCAGAACAACGACCTGCTCACCAAAGACCTCGGCGCGAAGCTGACCTTTTTTGCCACGGACGCCTTGACGCTTCGGCTTAACGGCTCTTACCATTACGACGACTACGGCATGCCCGGCGCTCTCACGGCCACGGAAATGGCTCTCGACCGCAGGGCTGCCCAAAACCCGGATGACGATGCCCAGACCCATGATCGCTACCTTCAGGCCGGCATGGACTTTGACCTCGACGCGGCAAACCATGTCTCGGCCGACCTGTCTTACCGTGATCGGGATACCGATACCAACGTGGTCAGCTGGGCCTACAAAGCCTCCAGTTCGATAAAAACCTGGGGGTTCACCCCGCGATACACCGCTGAGGGCGACCTGCTCGGCCACCACAACCAAATCACCACCGGTGCCGATCTTTACCGCTCCCGGCTCGAAAGCGTCTCGAACTACAGCCTCGCCGATATCGACAAGGATTCTCTGGGTCTCTATATCCAGGAAGAATACTCCCTGCTGCCCGCTCTCATCGTTTCCGCCGGAGGCCGTCTGGAATGGACGCGTTACGACTTCTCTCAGGAGGATCTGAGCGGCTGGCTCGCTCCCCTCGACGACAGCGCCTCGGAGAGAAATCACGCTTGGTCCTTCGGCCTGACCTATCTTTACAGCGATTCCTCGTCGGCGTTTCTCCGTGTCAACAAAAGCTTCCGGCTCCCTCTGGTCGACGAGATGGTCGAGTATGACTACATGGCCGGCGCTCTGCGCCTGAACAATGCCCTTCGTCCTCAGACCTCGATGCACTATGAGGCGGGCGTACGTCATCATTTCGGCGAAGCTCTGCAGGGCAGACTGACGCTCTTCCAGGCCGATACGAAAAACGAGATTTTCTACAACCCCCTCTACTTCTCGAACGAAAACCACCCGGAAATCCGCCGCCGGGGGGTGGAACTCGGCGCAGACCTCAAAGTGAACCCGTACCTGTCCTTCTCCGGCAACTACAGCTATACACGGGCCACCTTTGAAAAAGCCCCTTTCGAGGGCAACGACGTGCCGGCGGTTCCCAGACACAAAGCCAATATAACCGCCAAACTGACCGATCTCGTTCCCGGAACGATTCTGTCCGCCACCTACAACTATATGGGTGAGATCTATGCCATAAGCGACCAGTCGAATCTGCTGGGTAAAACCAACAGCTACAATACCCTGGACGCTAAAATTTCTTACCGCTGGAATAACTTCAAGACCTTTTTTGGCGTCAACAACATCACCGGCGTGAAGTACAGCCAGTACGTCGTGGCAAATAGTGCAGGTCTCAATTATTATCCGGCCGCTGAGCGGAACTGGGTTGCCGGGCTGGAGTGTGATTTCTAGTCACAGCCCCTGTCCTTTTGACAGCCGGGCGCTTTTTTGCCATAGTCTAACGCACTGGCACTGACAGCACGAGGGAGGGCACAGGCACGCCGCCTGTGCCCTCCCCGCCTTTTCTTCCGGAGAAGAAGAACACCATGGCACGGCTTTTCTGGACAACGTTTCTCCTTTTCCTGGGCCTGTCTGGACCGGTTCAGGCCGTCAGCTGGACCGACGAAGTCGGTCGCTCCGTCGAACTCCCCGAAAATCCGCAGCGCATCGTCTCCCTGGTACCGAGCGTCACGGAAATCCTCTTTGCCTTGGGCCTGGGCGACAGACTGGTCGGTGCCACCCAGTTTTGCACCTATCCTCCAGAAGCCAGGGCCATTCCCCGCATCGGCAATTACATGCATCCCAGCCTCGAAGCCATTGTGGCCAAAGGTCCGGACCTGGTATTCGCCGCCGCGGATGCCGCTACGCCCGCCCTGGTCTCTCAACTCGAAAGGATGGGAATCGCGACCTTTGTGGTCACTCCTCACGATCTGGACACCACCCTGAAATCGATTCGTATTGTCGGCAGGGTAATGAACAAAGCCGAAGCCGCCGAAGCGCTGGCAGGGGGCATGGAACAGACCTTCTGCCGCATCCGTCGGGCCACCTCCGCGCTGCCCAAACCGAAAGTGCTCCTGGCGGTGATGGTCTCTCCCCTTACTGTGGCAAGCCCAGAAACCCTTGGGAATACCCTGATCGAAGCCGCAGGGGGGATCAATGTCGTTCCACCCAGCCCCGGCCGCTACCCGACCTGGGGAATGGAGGCGGTCCTGGCGGCGGACCCCGACGTCATCATCGTCGCCCCCAATCCGGGCGAACCCGATCCCGCAGCCCACTTTGCCGCCTGGCCGCAACTCAAGGCGGTGCGAAACCAGCGGGTTGTCACCATTGCCGATCCGGACTGGATTCACCGCCCCGGACCGCGCCTGGCACTAGGCCTGAAGGCGATGGCGCAAGCGCTGCACGGCAAGGATCTGCCCATCGGGGAGGGGCCATGCCCTTGAATCCCTCCATCTCCCGATCGACCTGGCTGCCGGTCCTGGTCATCTGCCTGCTGGGGGCTCTTTGTTTCTCCCTGTGGGCGGGACCCCTGCCGATATCGGTACGTGATATTTCTCAGGCGCTTTTTGCCGAACCCTCGTCATCGGCTCACGCGGCCGTTATCCTAAAAATACGTCTCCCCCGCGCGCTGCTGGCGGCACTGGTCGGCGCCTCGCTCGGCAGCGCCGGAGCGGCGTTCCAGGCCGTGCTGCGCAATCCGCTTGCCGACCCCTACGTGCTGGGCGTCTCCGGCGGGGCCGCCCTCGGTGCGGTTGCCGCTCTCTCGCTCGGATTCGCCTCTGTCTTCGCCCTGCCTGCCGCCGCCTTTCTTGGCGCCACAGGAGCGCTGGCGCTGGTCTACTGGATAGCCCGCGCCCACCGCAGCACGCCTCACACCCTGATCCTCTCCGGCGTCATGGTCGGCAGCTTCGCCGCAGCGCTGCTGCTTTTTCTGCTCTGGCTCTCCCCTTCCGACCCGGTGCGATCGGCCATCTTCTGGCTGGCCGGCAATCTGAGTCTTTCGGATCCGGGGATGTTGCCCTGGGCCGCGCTGTGGATTTTTTCCTGTTTTGCCATTCTCTGGTCCCGCTACCCTGCTCTCGACCTGCTGACCCAGGGGGAGGAGACCGCCGCCGACCTGGGGCTGTCTGTCGGACAAGCGCGCCTGGTCATTTTTGCCGCCGCGGGCGCATTGACCGCCTGCGCCGTCGCTCTGGCCGGTCTGGTTGGCTTTGTCGGCCTGGTGGTCCCTCATGCGGCGCGCCTGCTGTGGGGTCCCGGACACGGACGGCTGCTGCCGGCCTCGGCGCTGCTGGGAGCGGCCTTTCTGATGGCAGCCGATGCTGTCTCGCGCCAGGTTCTGGCACCGGCCGAGGTGCCCGTGGGGGTTGTAACCGCGCTGCTCGGAGCCCCGTTCTTTCTCTACCTGTTGCGCAAACGGGAGGGGGGACTGTGATACGCGCGGCGGAACTCGGCTTCGGCTACGGTAACAGGCCGGTCCTGCAGAATCTGACCTTTGACGTGCGCCCCGGGGAAATCCTCACCATCCTCGGCCCCAACGGCTGCGGCAAATCAACCCTGCTGCGGCTGATGCGTGGGCTTCTCAAACCGGACCAGGGACGTCTCGAATGGGACAACCGCGCCGCCCACCAGATCCGCCGTGACGCCATGGCGCGCTTGGCCGCCGTGGTCCCCCAATTTACCCAAACCCACTTCCCCTACACCGTCAGGCAGATGACCGCCATGGGACGCTATGCCTACAGAACGGCCTTCTCCCCGCCGACCGCCGAGGACCGCAAAGCTGTCGAGCAGGCCATGGCGGTTACCGACACCCTGCACTTGGCGGAGCGTGCCATCACCGGGCTGAGCGGCGGCGAACTGCAGCGCGTGGTGCTGGCGCGGGCTCTGGCGCAGCAAACCCCCGTCCTGCTTCTGGACGAAGCCACCAGTCACCTCGATCTCGACCACCGTCTCGAAATCGCCGACCTGCTGAGCCGCCTCAACCGCGAGAAGGGGACCACCATTATCCAGGTATCCCACGATCTCGACCTCGCGGCGCAGATTTCCCACCGCCTCATGCTCCTCTCCGACGGAGGAATCCTGACGTCCCTGGGCCCTCCGCAGGAAGTTCTTACCGCCGAGAGCCTACGCCGCGTATTCCGGGTGGAGGTTCGGGTAGAAACCAACCCATACACGGGAACTCCCCGGGTTTTCCCGGTAATCCGCCGCCGGCAGGGGGCGACGATCCAATCGCACCTGCACGTGGTTTGCGGCGGGGGGAGCGGCGCCGACCTTCTGCGCCGCCTGCATGTGGCCGGGTGCACGCTGACGGTGGGTCCCCTCAACCGTGGGGATTCGGATGCCGCTCTGGCTCTGGCGCTGGAACTGGATACCGTGCTCGAGGAACCCTTCTGCCCCCTGTCCTTCCGGGTCATCGCAACGGCTCGAGAGAAAGCGTCGGCAGCCGATGCCATCCTCCTCGCCCCCACCTTCTGGGGCTCCGGGAATCTGGCCGGTCTGGAGATGGTGCTGACTCTCAGAAAAGAGGGGAAGGAGGTCTTCGTTCTCGACCCCCGTCCGGACAGGGACTTCACCGGAGGGAGAGCCTGGGCACTGATCGAGGACATCCGGGCCTGCGGTGGGCACGTCATCGAAGATATCGAAACGATTTTTGACGCCGTGGGTGAGAAAAAATCAGGATGCACAAAAAATTAAGGGGCCGGTTCTACCGGCCCCCTGTTTCCGTTCAACACGCCCTGTCAACGCCCTATGAGTCCTTGAACTGGGCCGGTCTTTTTTCCAGAAAGGCGGCCATCCCCTCTTTCTGATCCTCGGTGGCAAAGCACAGGGCAAAGAGGTCGGCCTCGTACATGGACGCCCGGTTGAAATCCATTTCCAGGCCGTTTTCCACTGCCTCCTTGCACAGCCTCAGGGCCACCCGTCCTTTCGAGGCCATCTTTTCCGCCATCTTCATCGCCTCGGCCATCAGCACGTCCGCGGATACCACTTTATTGACCAGCCCGATGCGATACGCTTCCGCGGCATCGATCATATCGCCGGTAAAGAGCAGTTCCTTGGCCCTGCCCTTACCGACCAGGCGGGCCAGCCGCTGCGTCCCCGCGAAGCCGGGAATGATGCCGAGGTTGATTTCAGGCTGGCCGAAACGGGCGGTCTCGCTGGCAATGCGGATATCGCAGCACATGGCCAGCTCGCATCCACCCCCCAGGGCATAACCGTTGATGGCGGCGATCACCGGTTTGACCCCTTTTTCGATGTTGGCAAAGATCCTCTGTGCCTGCAGAGCCATGTTCCGGGCCCCGAAGGGGGGCATGTCCCGCATGCCCGAGATATCGCCT
>QKGY01000076.1 GCA_003250235.1 Desulfuromonadaceae bacterium | reverse complement strand
CGGCAAGGGCCAGGTTCTGCGCAACGGCACCGATCTCACGTTCATCACCACCGGGCTGATGACGGCCCAGGCCCTTGAAGCGGCCGCCATCCTGGCCGAAGGCAATATCTCCGCCCGGGTCCTTCACATCGGAACGATCAAACCTCTGGACGTCGACATGGTTATCAAGGCGGCCCGGGAAACCGGTGCGGTGGTGACAGCCGAGGAGCATTCCGTCATCGGCGGTCTGGGGGGGGCGGTCTGCGAAGCTCTTTCCGAAGGATTTCCCGTGCCCGTCGAACGGGTCGGCCTGAGGGATGTTTTCGGCCAATCGGGTACCGCCGAGGAATTGCTGGCCCATTACGGATTGACCCCGGCTCACCTGGTGGAAGCCGGTCAGCGGGCGCTGCAGAGAAAAGGCTGAGACTATTTTGTCGAGGAATCCTTGCCGAATGACGGAAACGGTTTGCCATACGCCGGACAGGAGGGGGCTTGTTTTTTAAAAGTCTCGTCGGCCGCGTCATTATTCTGAATATTCTGCTGCTCACGATCGGTGTGGCCGCCTTCTCCCTGGTGCATATCCGCCGAGAGCACCTGGATATGATCACGGCCGCTGAAGAAAATGCCGACATGCTGTTGTCGACCGTGGAGAACGCGATCTTCAACGCCATGCGTATGGGCAACAGCGACGATGTGCAATCGACCCTCGAGAATGTCGGTCGGGGCAGCCGTATCGTCCACGTACGCATCTTCACCCCCGGCGGCATAATCATCAAGTCCGCTCATCCGGAGGAAATCGGTTCGCGGGTGGACCCCAAGGACTTTGCCTTGCGCTCGAGCTATGGCAAGGAAGACATCTTCGACCATAATGGCGAAGAGGTTCTGGGACTGGCCAAGCCGATTCTGTCACAGCAGGCGTGCTATCGCTGCCATGAACAGAAAGACGGAGAGGTCATCGGCTATCTGAACATCAATTTCTCCCTGGCGCCGGCCACCGAGCGTCTGAAAGAGTCTACCGAGTTTTTTGTTCTCTCCACCGCCTTCATCATTTTGTTGTTGTCGGTTGGCAGTGCCCTTATCCTGTTACGGCTGGTCAAAAAACCGATTCTGACCCTGATGGAGAAGATGTCGAAGGTCGAGGGCGGAGACCTGAGCGTTCGCATGATCAAATGCTGCGGAGACGAGATGAACCGGGTCAGCGGCAGCTTCAATTCCATGGTCGAAAATCTCGAGAAAGCCCAGCGGCAGCTGGAGCAGTGTCATTTCCAGCAGATGGAAAGGGCGGACAGATTGGCGTCGCTGGGAGAGATGGCTACGGGAGTCGCCCACGAGGTCAAAAATCCCCTGGCAGGTATCAGCAGCGCCATCTCGGTGATTGCGGACGATTTTGCCGAAGACGATCCCCGCCGGGATATCGTCAATCAGGTGCTCGAGCAGATTCGCCGACTCGACAAGACAGCCACGGACCTGCTGGTGTTCGGTCGCCCCGGGAAGCCCGAGTTTTCCTACGTCGACCTCAACGCCCTGGTCAAAAAGACCCTGTTTTTTGTGTCGCAGCATCCCGAGGCTCGCAATATCCACCGCCAGAAG
>QKGY01000301.1 GCA_003250235.1 Desulfuromonadaceae bacterium | reverse complement strand
AGATCGGGCATGTGCTAATTTTCTGTGTCAAAACAAGGCATTCAGAAAGGCAAATTCGCACATGACCCAACGCATCATTGAGATCACCTCCCCGAGTTTCATCCGAGAGGACCAGCTGAAAGAGGCTGCGACCCTCGATGGGTTTTTCGAAACCGTCCAACCCCTGGCCCTGGAGATAGGCTGTGGGATCGGGGATTTCATCACCCAACTGGCCGCACGCCACCCGGATCGCAACTTCATCGCCATCGACATCTACAACAAGGGCTGCTATAAAACCTGCAAGAAAGTGGACTTGGCGGGATTGAAGAACGTACGCGTCATCCGCACCGAAGCCCGCTTTCTTTTGGCCAACCACCTCCGCAAGGAGAGCCTGAGCGCCATCTACATCAACTGCCCCGACCCCTGGCCGAAAAAACGCCACCGTTCGCGCCGACTTGTCCGTGAAGACTTCATGAAGTTGGCCCTGCTGTACCTTGTGCCGGGGGGGGATTTCTATTTCGCCAGCGACTTTACCGACTACGCCGTTGACGTTGCCGGGGCCATGGGATCGATATCCGGGTTTTCAAACTGCCAGAGCGAACCTCTGACCACCTCGTTGCCCGACTACCCGCTGTCTAAGTACATGCGCAAATTCCTGGCGCAGGGACTGCCGATTTATTTTGTGCATCACCGCAAACGGGCCGACTGCTCTGTCACGGAGCTCGCCCTCAGCATCCAGCAGGGTTTCCGCATGAACTGGAACATGGTGGAAAATGGCTAGGTATCTCAGTGCCACGATGGAAGGCACGGGAGGAACCATCAAGGAGTCTGTCGAGGACTTCCTGGTCGAGGAAATCCCCCTGTATCTCCCCTGCGGCGAGGGTGAACACCTGTATGTGGAGGTGGAAAAAACCGGTCTGACCACCTTTGACCTGATCCAGAAGATGGCTTCCGCCCTGAACGTTCGCAGCAGGGATGTCGGCTATGCCGGGCTGAAGGACGCCCGGGCCACCACCCGCCAGCGGCTCTCTTTCCAGGGGGTATCCCCTGAGGACATCAAGACGCTCGACCTGCCGGGCATACGCATCCTATCCTGGGAGTATCACCGCAACAAGCTTCGCCTGGGGCACCTGGCGGGAAACCGCTTTACCATACGCATTCGCGCCGTGAAGCAGGGCGCCCGGGACCTGGCCGAGGATATTCTGCACGTCCTGAAAACTGTCGGGGTCCCGAATCGTTTCGGCCAGCAGCGCTACGGGTCCCTGGGCAACTCCCACCTCATCGGGAGCGCCCTGTTGCGACAGGACTATGCGGAAGCCTGCCGACAGGTGATCGGTGACCCGCAGGAAATAAGCAATGAGCGCTGGCGTGAGGCAGCGGAACGCTACCGGGCCGCAGACCTGCAAGGCACCCTGTCGGCGCTTCCCGCCCGGTTCCGGGATGAGCGCGCCATGCTGAACCTGCTGCTCAAAGGAAAATCCCACCGGGAGGCGGCCTTATCCCTGCCGCGAAACCGGTTGCGCCTGTACCTTTCGGCCTACCAGTCCCATCTCTTCGATCGGCTGGTTGAGATGCGCCTCGACACCCTGGACA
>QKGY01000028.1 GCA_003250235.1 Desulfuromonadaceae bacterium | reverse complement strand
ATGTCGATCTTGCCGAACTGGAATTCATTGCCAGGGCCCTACAGGAAGGCGATACCCCGACAAAACTTGAGTTGGCCGTTGGTTTCGAGGCTTTTGATGATCGCATCCGCAACGACTATTTCCAGAAGGGCCTCTATAAGACCACCTTTGAAGCCTTTGTCTCGAAGATCGCGCCCTACAATTTTTCGCTCAAGTGTTATTTCATGCAGAAACCTGTCCCCGGTATGACGGATTCCGAGGCGGTCGACGATATCCAGCAGGGCATCCGGTACCTGGGGCATCTTGCCCGGTACAGCGGTGTTGCGATCAACATGCACCTGAACCCGACCTACGCTGCGTACGGGACACCTCTGGAAGAGGCGTTTCGATCCGGTGACTTTCTGCCTCCCCGGCTTGTCGACGTGGCCCGGGCGGCTCTTGTTGCCCGCGATTATCCCCTTTCGCTCTTTATCGGTCTTTTCGATGAGGGCCTGGCCGTCGAAGGAGGTTCTTTTGTCCGGCCGGGCGAGCAACCTCTTGTCGAACTTTTGGAGCAATTCAACCGGACCCAGAATTACACCTGTCTTGAGGCTGTTGTTGCTTCTGCCTAAGAGACGCCCGTTGGTGCTTGCCGGAAATATTTTCGAATTTCATTTTTGAAGGAGTTTTTGTGAGAAAAAAACCTGCATTGTGGGGGCTTCATGCTTCACCGCCCGGGTTATTGAAATATGTCCTAGCCGCTCTTCCTTTTTTGGTTGTTGTGCTGGTTTATCTGATCGCCTCCGATCTGCGCCATGATGTCAACCACGCGGACAAATTGCTGCCCGGTTTCGGCCAGATGCTCGACTCTCTCAAGGACCTCGCTCTGGTTCCCGATCAAAGGACGGGCAAGATCCTTTTGCTGGCCGATACCCTGGCAAGCCTCAAGAGACTGCTGATCGGCGTTGTTCTTGCGTCGGTTTTCGGCTTGTTTCTTGGCGTCAACATGGGACTTCTTCCCGGCTTCCGGGCCCTGCAGTTATCCTTTGTCACGTTTTTCTCGATGATTCCCCCTTTGGCCATCCTGCCCATCCTGTTTATTTCCTTCGGTGTGGGTGAACTGGCCAAGATCGTGCTGATCTTTATCGGCGTTTTCCCTGTCATTGCTCGAGATATTTACCTGGCCTCGACTCAGGTTCCCAGAGAGCAGGTTGTCAAGGCTCTTACCCTTGGGGCGACTCAGCTCGGTGTTATTTACCGGGTTGTGTTGCCGCAGATTCTCCCCCGGCTTCTCGATACCGTGCGCCTGGCGCTTGGGCCGGCGTGGCTGTTTCTGATCGCCTCTGAGGCCATTGCCGCAACCAACGGGCTTGGGTACCGGATCTTTCTGGTCAGGCGTTATCTGGCCATGGATATTATTCTGCCCTATGTTTTGTGGATCACCTTTATCGGCTTTTCCATGGATTGGTTGCTGCGCAGATACATGCGCTGGCGCTATCCCTGGTATGAAAGAGGGGGGAATTGATCATGACCGATACGCTGGCTTCGAAATACCAATTGGTGATTCAGGACGTCCACAAGTCTTATGGAGAGAAAAAGGTTCTCGAGGACATCGACCTGACGGTACGCAGCGGCGAGTTCTGCACCGTGGTCGGTCCCAGCGGGTGCGGCAAGTCGACTCTGTTGCGCCTGATTCTCGGACAGGAAGATGTCTCCTCCGGGTTTATTTACATTGACGGCAAACCTGTAGGCCTGCCCAGTACGGACAGGGGGATTGTGTACCAGCGTTATTCGCTCTTTCCTCACCTGTCCGTTTTGGACAATGTCATTCTGGGACAGACCCTCAGGATTGCCCCATGGTCCGCCCGCTCAAAGAGAAAGGCTTTTGTTGACGAGGCCATGGTCTACCTGGAGCGGATGCGTCTTGCCGAGCACTCCCATAAGCTTCCTTCAGAGCTCTCAGGAGGGATGCAGCAGCGTGTGGCGATCGCGCAGGCTCTCATTGCCAAACCGAAGATTCTCATGATGGACGAACCTTTCGGGGCCCTTGATCCCGAGACCCGAGAGGAGATGCAGATCTTTATCCTGGAGTTGTGGGATGCCTCCCGTTTTACGGTCTTCTTTGTAACGCACGATCTTGAGGAAGCCCTTTTCCTCGGTTCGAGAATTTTTGTCTTGAGCCAGTTTTATACGGACCAGCGTGGCAATGGGCAGCAGATTCGAAGGGGCGCCAAAATCGTGGCCGATCACCACCTGCCGAAAACACCCCTTTCTGCGGAAACCAAAAGGGCTCCTCATTTTCTGGACCTTATGGAATCCATACGGCGGGATGGGTTCAACCCGGCTCATCTCCAGCATGTCGATGATTTCAACCTGCGTCATCCGGATTCTTTCCGGACGCTCTCTCCTGGAGAAGGGGATTCTCAGTCGGATCGCATGCCCCAATTGTGGGACAAGAGCCAATAGTTTTCTATCACAATGACGTGAGGGATTTATGGCATTCGAAAAATTTGAAAAACATGGTGAAAGTTTCAACTCCCGGATCTCGATCTGGAAAAATGGCTCTCTTGGTGTAAGCGCCGGGGCCTTCAATGTGTATGAGTTGACCGACAAGGTCCATGTCGTGCTTTTTTACGACAGGAGCAGTCGCTGCGTGGGGATGAAGTTCAGCTCCAGCAATGAGCCCGGTGCCGTTAAAATGACCGTACGCAATTCGGGGGGGATTATTCCTGCCAAGGCTTTTTTTGAAAATTACGGTATCGATTACTCGGTCGCCAGAAATTTTGTACTTTCCTGGTCCGAGACCGCGGGCATGTTTGTTTTCGATCTGGATCTTCCCATTGATGACGAGGAATGTCCCGAGTATCCCCACGCTGCCTTTGTTGCCGCAGTTTACGAAGCTCTTGATCGATTTTTTGCAATCCATCCTTATGCGGATCTTGGTTCTAAGGCAAAAGCAAGGCTTTCTCGTTCTCTTTTTTCCATGGCAACCCATCACCATATGGGCGTCCAAGATATTTTTGACCTCCTTGAGGAGGCTCGAAAATTGAGCGGCCGCAGTAAAAATCGTAGAGCTTTGGTTATCAGTAAACTGCTTAACCCGATAAAAATTTCTGATACAGAAGAATAGGTTTTTTCTTTTTGGGGATGAGATTGTGTAAGGGAGCAGAGGCGGTGTGTTTGTTTGCCAGCGCTTTGCATAACAAACCGCGTGCATTGAGATACGTGTTTTTATCAGCTAGGTTCCTGATGGTTTTTTGAGTTTTCTTGCATCATCCCGACGCTCAACGAGAATATAACATTGAGTGCCTTTTTTAGATATTCTCCCCCTCGCGCCACGGAACTCTGACCACGCGACAGCAGGCTTTTTGGCCGACGTGCTCCCGATGAAGGCGCTTGAGAAAACGGACTGTGACCACTTTATGGATAGCCGCCTGGGTAAGGCGGTAGAGCGTTTTGCGCCATTTTTTCGGTGTTGGGCTGCCGAGCAGCAGGGGGCAATAGTCGGAAAGACTCAAGCTTAGTCTCATCCCTTGCGGCAGAGGGGTACAGGAAAAGACCAGTTCGCCCCGGTCGCAGCTGTCACGCTGAACCAGCATCCCTCCGCATATGGCAAGAGTCAGAGACGTTTCATCGCCGGTTTGCGAGAGCTTGGGGGGCTCGAAGGCCAGGAGAGCCAGTCTGGTTCCGGCCAGCCGGAAGAGTACCTGATGCTCACTTCGTGTCGGCTGGATGATGCCGAGGGTAAAGCGCCGGATGTGGGCCATATAGCGTTCGAGCAGTGTTGCGGGTGAGAGCCCTTCGGCCATGGGCCATGGCAGATCCATCTGCTGTCTGGAGAAGACGGTAGCGTCCTGCATCAGGATCTGCTGGCAGGAGATATCGAAGGCATCTTGCACGGGGATCACTCGACTCTCTGTTGAATAGGGTTAAAGAATAACACCGCGTCCTCACTATAGCCAGCCCGGATTCCCGCGAACCATTCCCTTTGTCCCGCGTTACCAATCTGTTATGATCGCTTCAGGTTCCGATGCGATGGATAGGCCCAAGGGTAAAGGATGGAAAAGGCCGATATAAAACTCCTCAAAGGTGTTCCCCTGGCGCAGAGCAGCGTCATTGTCCTGCTGTTGGCCCTGCTGATTCTGTTTGCGCATGGCTCTTACCTGCTCTACGGGGGGATCTCTCTGTCCTTGCTGGCAGGCTACCATGTCCTGGCGGATCATTACTACGGGGTTGACCAGATCCGCGCAGCCGGCCTTCTCATCCCCCATATCGCCGTGTATCTGGCACTCTGCGCCTTTGTGATCTGGGCGACCACGGGAGAGGATGAAAGCCCTTATTGGGTGGTCTATATCCTTCCCGTGGCGGTGGCGGCCTCGTCGCTGCGTTTGCCGGGGACCCTGGTGGCCTGTCTGGTCGCCTCGTTGCTCTTTCTGGGCCAGGTTCCTCCCGTGGTGTACCTGGACCCAACCCGATTTCCCGAGGAAATTCCGGAACTGCTCCTTTTCTGCCTCACTTTTTTTATCGTCGGCGTCCTGCTGCAGACCTTTTCCGAAACCAACAGACGTCAGCTGCGGGAACAGCAGCGGCTCAACGAAAAACTGCTCGAAAATCAGCAGGCGCTGAAGGAGTCCCTGGCCCGTCTGGAGAAGGCGGAAGAATATTTGCGCCGCAAGGAACGCCTGGCCGCCTTGGGGGAGATGTCAGCCGGCCTGGCCCATGAGATTCGTAACCCTTTGGGCATCCTCTCTTCGTCGGCGCAGCTGCTGGGCAAGAGGATGGGGACTCCCCCCGAGGGGGTCGGGGCGCTCCTGGATATCATCCAGGAGGAAACCACCCGCCTGAACAGCCTGATCAATGATTTTCTGACCTTCGGACGGCCTTCCGCTCCCAGTCGGCGGACTTGTGATCTCGGGGCCCTGGTCCGCAGGGTGGTCGACCATGTCGGGGCGATGGCCGGGCAGAAAGGGGTGACGTTGACGGCGCAGGACATCCCCTCCGTGACGGCCTTGGTGGATCCGGACCAGATTCAGCAGGTCCTGCTCAATCTGCTACTCAACGCTCTGGACGCCACAGAGTCTACGGGGGGGATTGCCGTGAGCATGGTTCCTACGGAAGAGACAGTGCGAATCGATGTGATCGATACGGGTGAGGGGATCGATCCCGCCGTTCAGTCGAGGATTTTCGATCCGTTTTTTACCACCAAGGACAAAGGGACCGGCCTGGGCCTTTCCAACGCCTACAAGATCATCGAGAGCCACGGTGGGGAGTTGACGGTGCACAGCACCCCGCATGCCGGGTCCACATTTTCCATAACCCTGCCTCTGGAGGGATAGATGGCCCATATCCTTGTGGTCGACGACGAAAAAAATTACCGGATCGTGATGTCGCAACTCCTCAGTGACGCGGGGTACCGGGTTTCGGTGGCGGACAATCCTTTTGCCGCCCTGGAGTTGCTGGCACGGGAAACTGTCTCGCTGATTCTCTCCGATCTGCGGATGCCGCGCATGGATGGGCTGACGTTTCTCCAGAAAGTTCGCGAAGAGGTGGGCCCGGTTCCCTTTGTGATTCTGACCGCTTTTGCGACGGTGGAGACGGCGCTGGGGGCTATGAAGGCCGGTGCTTTCGATTATCTCCTCAAGCCGTTCAACAATGAAGAGATCCTCCTCACCGTGGAAAAAGCGCTGTCCTTTGCCCGGCTTGAGGCCGAGAATATCGCCCTGAGACGGCAACTCGAGAAGAGTGGGGGGCGCGAACTGCTCGGGGAAAGCGAAGCCATACGGACCTTGCTTTCGGACATTGCCCGGGTGGCTCCGGCGCGGACCTCCGTGCTGATCACGGGAGAGACGGGGACGGGAAAGGAACTGGTTGCAAGGGCTCTGCACAGGGCCAGTCCGAGAGCGGAAGGTCCTCTGGTTTCGGTGAACTGTGCGGCCTTTGCCGAGAACCTGCTTGAAAGTGAGCTCTTCGGCCATGAACGCGGTGCGTTTACCGGAGCCGTGGAGCGCAAACGAGGACTGCTTGAGGTGGCTGCGGGAGGAACCCTGTTTCTGGATGAAATCGGAGAATTTCCTTCGGCGCTGCAGCCGAAATTGCTGCGGGTGCTTCAGGATCGCCGTTTTCGTCGGGTTGGCGGGACTGCGGAAATCGAAAGCGATGTGCGGGTG
>QKGY01000164.1 GCA_003250235.1 Desulfuromonadaceae bacterium | reverse complement strand
CATGCCGGTGCATTGAAGGAGGCGCAGAAAAAAGTCCGTGAAAGTACGCACCGTTCCCTGAACCGGCTGCTGCGGCAGACCCGCCAGGATCACTATGACCGCTATTTTGATGCGGTCACCCGCGCCTATGATCCCCATAGCGATTACATGGCCCCGACCTCCAAGGAAGATTTTGACATTCAGATGAGTGGGTCCCTGGAAGGTATTGGCGCCTTGTTACGGGAGGACGAGGGATTGATCAAGGTCGTCCGCATCATTCCGGGCAGCGCGGCTGAAAAACAGGGACAACTGCAGGCGGAAGACACCATCCTTGCCGTCGCCGAAAAAAAAGGCGAGCCGGTGGACATTTCCGAGATGCGCATTCGAGAGGCGGTTGGCTACATCCGTGGGCCCAAGGGTACGGAAGTGCGGCTGACGGTGCAGAAGCCCGACGGAAGCAAACTAGTCGTTCCCATCATCCGTGACGTGGTACGAATTGAGGAAACCTACGCCAAATCAACGGTCTTTAAAGTGGGGGAAAAGAGTTACGGATATTTGCGAATCCCCAGTTTTTATCGTGACTTCACTGCACAAAGCAATGGGAAGGAGACTCGCAATGTCACGGACGATACCATGGCGGAACTGGACAAGCTCAAAGCCAAAAAAATCAGTGGTCTGATCATTGACCTCAGGAACAATGGTGGCGGGGCACTTACCGATGCGGTGCAGATTTCCGGGCTCTTTTTGCCAGGTGGTCCGATTGTTCAGGTTAAGGATTCCCACGGATCCATTCGTGTGCTGGAAGATGAGGACCCTGGAATAGACTATGATGGCGAGTTGATTGTCCTGGTCAACCAGTTTAGCGCCTCGGCATCGGAAATTCTGGCTGCCGCGCTTCAGGATTATAAACGGGCGTTTATTATCGGAGGTGCCCACACCCACGGGAAGGGCACGGTTCAGGCGATGATGGATCTCAACCGGAATCTGCCTCTGTTTCAGCTGCAACGATATGAAGATTTGGGCGCATTGAAGCTGACCATCCAGAAATTCTACCGAATAAACGGTGGCTCGACCCAATACAAGGGCGTCGAGCCGGATCTGGTCGTGCCCTCGATGTTCGATTACCTGGAAACGGGCGAGAAGTACATGGATTATTCCTTGCCCTGGGACCGGGTCAGTGCCGTCGATTACCAGCCCTGGCAAGGGGTATACCCGAAGAAGTCTGAGGCGACGGAAGAGGGAGAGCGTTGGGTCGCTGCCAGTGACGCCTTTCAGAAGATCAAAGCGGAAACGGAAAAGGCCAAGCTCCGGGCCACGCAAACCGAGCTGACCATAAGCTGGCCATCCATGTGGAAGGAACGTCAGGACCTGGAGGAGGCGCGAAAAGAGGCCAAGGCCGCCGGGATTCTTCCCGATACGGATGAAAATGGTGAACCGCTGAAAGAGGAGAAAAAACTCGACCAGCTGGCGGACACCGATCCCTATGTTCAGGTTGCTTTGTATCTGCTTAAAGGCGGGGGACCATTGCCTTTCAAGGCCGCATCGGTCCCATAAATTTTTATCTTGAAACAAATCAGTAATCATGATAGAGCAATC
>QKGY01000441.1 GCA_003250235.1 Desulfuromonadaceae bacterium | reverse complement strand
CTTTGTTCCCTTGTTCATTTGAGCCTCCTTGAAAAGTGAAAAACGTTTGTTCGAGGGGGGTTTATAGACTCTAGCAGGGATACCCCGGTCCGCAAGGGGGTTTTAGATTAGAACATTTTGCGGTGACGGAAGAACGATGATGGACGGAGCGCGTCCTGTCATCAAGGCTGGGTCCTCCTGTCCTGTCCGCTAAATTTGGCAGGTCTTCCGTTTGAGTTCGTCGACCAGCACCCGGTTGTTTTCCGTGTAGTCGACCGGCACATCGATCAGGTGGACGCCGCCTTGCTCGAAACAGCGCTCAAGCAGTGGCACGAATTCGACGGCGCTGCCCACCCGGTGACCCCGGGCCCCGAAACTTTCGGCATAGGCGACGAAATCGGGATTGCCGAAGGTCAGGCCGAAGTCCGGCAGTCCCATGGCGTACTGTTTCCAACGAATCATCCCGTACGCCCCGTCATTGAGGACAAGTACCACCAGGTTGAGACCCAGACGTACGGCGGTTTCCATCTCCTGGCTGTTCATCATGAACCCTCCGTCGCCGTTGATGGCCAGCACCCGGCGATGCGGCCAGAGACGGGCCGCTTCCATGGCCGAGGGGAGCCCGGCTCCCATGGTGGCCAGGGCGTTGTCGAGAAGTACGGAATTCGGGGTCGCTGCCAGGTAGTTGCGGGCAAACCAGATCTTGTAGACGCCGTTATCGAGGGCGATGATTCCGTTGTCCGGCATCACCTTGCGCACGTCGGCTACCAGACGCTGCGGTTTGAGAGGGAACCCGGCATCTTCTGTCTTTTCGTGCAGGTGCCGCATGAGCAGTTCCCGGATTTGCCGGAACGCCTCGCAGTTCCGATCGAGCCTGCCGACCTTGGGGGTAAGGCGGCTGATGCTCTCGGCGATGTCTCCGACCATTTCGAGCTGGGGGAAATAGACGTTATCGACCACGGCCGATTTGAAATTGACGTGGATGACCTGTTTGCCGCCGTGTTCCATGAAGAAGGGGGGTTTTTCCACCACGTCATGGCCGACGTTGATCACCAGGTCGGCCCGGTCGATGGCGCAATGGATATAGTCGTCGCTCGACAAAGCGGCGGTCCCCAGGCACTGGGGGCTGTGCTCGTCGACAACCCCTTTGCCCATCTGGGTGGTGAAAAAATGGATGCCCGTATCCCGGACGAAGCGGGACAGGGCCCGATGTACCCGGGTGCGGTTGGCCCCGGCGCCGATGAGCAACAAGGGCTCTCTGGCCTGGCGGATCAGGTGGGCCGCTTCATCGAGCACGCGTTCGGTGGCGCGGGGGCGGTAATGGCGGCTGATTTCGAAGACCTGCGCCATCGTGTCATCGACCGTCTCGGCGGCGATATCCTCGGGCAATTCCAGGTGGACGGCGCCGGGGCGTTCCTCCTGTGCCACGCGGAAGGCTTCGCGCACCATCGACGGAATGAGGGAGCTGTTGACGATCTGGCGCGTGTATTTGGTCAGCGGCCCCATCATCCTCACCACGTCGACGATCTGGAAATGCCCCTGCTTGCTCGACTTGATCGGTTTCTGGGCCGTGATCATCAGCATCGGGAAGGCGCCGAGCTGGGCA
>QKGY01000392.1 GCA_003250235.1 Desulfuromonadaceae bacterium | reverse complement strand
TTTCAGCGCATTCCTTCTCATTGGTTATCGGATACGGCGGCTTCCGGAGGTTTGTTCCGGAACGGAAAGGATTCCATGCACTCGATTCGCGAGCTCTTTCGGATTGGACCTGGCCCATCCAGCAGCCATACCATGGCACCGCGCAGGGCAGCGGAAATCTTCCTCCACGACCACCCGCAAGCCTCTTCCTACCGCGTCACCCTGTATGGCAGCCTGGCCGCCACGGGACGCGGCCACCTGACCGACCGTGCCCTTTACGACGCCTTTGCCGACCACACGCTCGAGCTGGTATGGAGGCCGGACAAGACTCTGGACTTTCATCCCAACGGCATGCTGTTCGAGGCGCTGGGTCCTGACGGCGGCGTTCGCGCTTTCTGGCAGGTTTTCAGCGTCGGGGGCGGAGCCCTGCGCGATCCCGACCATCCGGACCGCTCCGTTGCCGTCTACGAGCTGACGACCCTGGCGGATATCCTGCAGCATTGCGACAGCACGGGAAAATCCCTGTGGGAGTACGTGGCGGAGTGCGAGGGGGAAGGACTGGCGGATTTTCTCGACGGCGTGTGGGAGATCATGCGGGCAGCGATCGATCGCGGACTTTCGACCGAAGGCCCCTTGCCTGGGGGGCTGGGACTGGCACGCAAGGCCCGCTCCCTGCAGCGCAAGGTGTCTCTGTTCGGGCACCATTTCACACAGGACGGCACGCTCTGCGCCTATGCCCATGCCGTCGCGGAAGAAAACGCCGCCGGCGGCATCATCGTCACCGCGCCGACCTGCGGATCGAGCGGGGTTTTGCCGGCGGTGCTGCGCTACCTCGACGAGACCCTGGGGTGCAGCCGCCAGGATATCCGCAGGGCTCTGGCCGTGGCCGGTCTGATCGGCAACCTGGTCAAGCACAATGCCTCGATCTCCGGCGCCGAGGTCGGCTGCCAGGGGGAAATCGGCACCGCCTGCGCCATGGCGGCCGCCGCAGCCACCAAACTGCACGGCGGCTCGCTGCAGCAGATCGAATACGCCGCTGAAATGGGGCTCGAACACCACCTCGGCCTTACCTGCGACCCGGTCCTCGGCCTGGTGCAGATCCCCTGCATCGAGCGCAACGCCCATGCCGCCACCCGGGCGCTGAGCTGCTGCCACTTCGCCCTGCTGACCGACGGGCGCCACAAGATCCCCTTCGACGACATCGTCACGGTGATGAAAGAGACGGGACAGGCGCTCCCCTCCATCTATCGCGAGACCTCCGGGGCGGGCATCGCCCAGGCCTACCGGCAGCGGCTCGAAAAATAGCGGCCCGCGTTTTTTACCGTCCGCAGCCCTGGATGTCCGGAATTTTCTGATAATCGATTATCGTTTTGATAATTAGTGCGTCGGAGAGAATTTTCGGAAAAGACGGGAGCGGACAGGTGTTCTGGACGAAATCTTTTTTCTCAAACTGATAAATCGAGGGATTCGAGCTTTCGGTACAGGGTGGCGATGCCGATCCCCAGTTTCTGGGCGGCCATTTTCTTGCCCTGCGTCGTGGTGCCGTAAAGGGCGAGAGCTTTGCGGATCTCCTCGCGCTCCAGATCGCGCAGGGAGCGCACCTCTTCGGG
>QKGY01000421.1 GCA_003250235.1 Desulfuromonadaceae bacterium | reverse complement strand
TCACTGAGCATATCCCGGTAGAGGTCGCGAAAGAACTTTTCGTCGTCGATGGCAAGAAGCCTGCCTTTGGCCATAGAGCAATCCGGACAATCTGGGTGCAGCCCAAGCTGCAGAGTTCACTGTGTACGGGCGACAGGTTCCCGGAGGAGGATCTCCGGAGCGCCTCGGTCAGGCGATTTTCAAATCGCCGAGGTGGGAATTCTTGTACACCCGGCTGATCCGTACCGGGACGATGGTCCCGATCAGCTTACGGTCGCCGGTAAAGTTGACGATACGGTTCCAAGTCGTACGCCCGAACAACTGCCCTGCCCCCTGGCGACTCTCTCCCTCGACCAGAACGGGGAGGACCTTGCCCTGGTCCGAAGCCCAAATTCGGGCACTGGTCTCGGTCTGCAGGGCAATCAGACGGTCAAAGCGCTCCTGTTTGACCGCCTTGGTCAGGGTATCCGAAAGTTTTGCCGCGGCGGTTTCGGGGCGGCTGGAATACAGGAAAGAAAAGACGTCGGCGTAGTCAACCTCTTTCATCAACGACAAGGTATCGTCGAAGTCCTGCTCCGTTTCTCCCGGGAATCCGACGATGATATCGGAGGTAATACGAATTTGCGGGCAGGCTTCTTTAAGGCGCTGAACGATACCGAGATATTGCTGCCGCGTATACCCGCGATTCATCTTGTGCAGAATCGTATCCGAACCGCTCTGCACCGGAAGATGCAGGTGCCAGCACAGTTTCTCCAGCGAGCCGAAACAGCCGATCAGTTCGTCGGAGAGGTCTTTCGGATGCGAGGTGGTGAAACGGATTCGCTCGATCCCCGCAATCTCGTGAACCTTGTTCAGAAGCTGGGCAAAAGGGATCTCGCCCGGCTCCTTGCGCCCGTAGGAATTGACGTTCTGGCCGATCAGGGTCACTTCGCGCACGCCCTGCTCAGCCAGTCGGCGCACCTCGTCGAGAATCTGGCCGCTGGGTCGGCTGACCTCGCGCCCCCGCACATAAGGGACGATGCAATACGAGCAGAAGTTGTCGCACCCCTGCATGACCGTCACGAAGCGGCTGATCGTGTCCCCCTCGGATCGCTCGGGAAAAAGACGCAGGCGCGTTTCCCGATCCAGGAATTCCGTCTCCAGGCAGCGCACCCTGTTTTCTTCCACGTCCCTGACCATCTCCGGGAGCTTATGGACGTTGTGCGTTCCGAAAACCAGATCCAGATAGGGAATCTTGTCGAGCAGGCGCTGCCCTTCCTGTTGGGCGACACATCCTCCCACCCCGATAATGAGGGAGGGATTTTCGTCCTTGATCGGCTTGAACCTGCCGAGGTGGCCATAGACCTTGCGTTCGGCCTTGTCGCGAATCGAGCAGGTATTGAGAAGGACCAGATCAGCGTCAGCGGCATGCGCCACCTGACGGTAGCCAACGCCTTCGAGAAGCGCGACGATCCGCTCCGAATCGACCACATTCATCTGACAGCCGAAGGTTTCCAGGTAAAATCTTTTTTCCATGTACACTTAACTCATGTCCCCTGTGGTGATTTGTGGCCGAAATGGTAATCAATGGCACGGGGAAAAGTCAAACGATAATCCGCGGGGAAGAAAAAGG
>QKGY01000183.1 GCA_003250235.1 Desulfuromonadaceae bacterium | reverse complement strand
GTACCCCCCGCGATTGGTCAGCTCAGCCGAAGACAGAATGGTGCGATCAAGGATTGGCAGATTTTGCCGAGAGAGAACAAGTGCCGTTGGGCCTTGGCGGTTGGCAAGGGCAAGGCGCCAGGCTTGGACTGTCTCATTGGCATCACAGGGGCGTATGACCGTCAGATTGGGAACCGCGCGAAGGGCCGCCAACTGCTCGACGGGCTGGTGCGTGGGGCCATCTTCTCCAAGCCCGATGGAGTCGTGAGTATAAACATAGATAGGGGCAAGTCCCATCATGGCTGCTAAACGAACAGGCGGCCGCATATACTCGGAAAAGATGAGAAAGGTGCCCCCGAACGGAATCAGTCCGGGCGTATGGGCGAGACCGTTGAGAATCGCACCCATGGCATGTTCCCGAACGCCAAAATGGATATTTCGGCCACTGTATCCGGGCCGGAAGGATTGCTCACCGGAAAGCTCCGTATTATTGGAAGGTGACAGGTCTGCAGAGCCTCCGATGAGGAGAGGGAGGCGGGCTGCCAGGGCATTGAGGGCAATGCCGCTGGCCTTGCGGGTAGCCATGGGCCCATCGGTCGGATCAAAAACGGGAAGATTCTCATCCCATCCATCCGGGAAGGCTCCGTGCTGCATTTGCAGCCAGGGTGTCAGGTGAGAGTGGGTAGACCGGTTGAGACGGTCGAAGCGGGCCTCCCAGGTACGTTCCAGTTTTTGTCCCCGAGCAATCGCCTGAAGCATATGCCGGCTAACTTTGGGGGGTACGACGAAGCTGTCAGCAGGATTTCGCCCATAGGCACGTTTGGTCAACGCGAGTTCCGAAGAGCCGAGAGGTGCGCCATGAGCTTCAGGCGTATCCTGCTTGTTGGGCGCGCCCTTTGCGATGTGGGTGCGGGCGACAATCAATGAGGGGCGAGAATCCTCTTTGGCGCGACGAACAGCAGCATCAATTTCATGGAGGTTTTCTCCTTCAATGCGCTCCACGTGCCACCCGTAGGCGAGAAATCTTGTGGCGACATCTTCGGTAAAGGCCAGAGAGGTTTCTCCTTCGATCGTGATGTGATTGTCGAGGTAGAGGTAAATGAGGTTGCCAAGACGCAAGTGCCCTGCCAGGGATGCGGCCTCCGAGGCGACACCCTCCATCAGGTCGCCGTCAGAGCATAGCGCGTAGATATGGTAATCGAAAAGCGCGGTATCAAACGATTGGGCGAGATGGCGGGCGCCCATAGCCATGCCAACCCCTACGGCAAAACCCTGCCCAAGAGGGCCGGTCGTTGTCTCCACTCCCGGGGTGTGGCCAAATTCAGGATGACCGGGTGTTCGACTTCCAAGCTGGCGGAAATGCTTAAGATCATCGAGGGACAGATTGTATCCGCTCAGATGCAAAAGACTGTAGAGAAGCGCCGAAGCATGGCCGCAGGAAAGTATGAACCGGTCTCTTCCCGGCCAGTCTGGGTTCTTGGGATTGAATCGAAGATGACGTGTAAAGAGTATATAGGCGATCGGGGCGGCCTCCATGGGGGTTCCGGGATGACCGGAGTTGGCTTGTTCAACCATGTCAGCGGCAAGGAGGCGAATGGTATCGATTGTGTCTTTTGCGAGAGAGAGATCAAGGTCGGGGCTTTTCATGAAAATCCTCCGGGGGCGAGTTAAAAGTCTCTATATGGAAACAGCTTAAACAGCATATTCCAACAAAACCGTAGACAGAAGCAAAAATTTTGAGGTCAGGATTCGCGTGAAAGCATCAAAGCGAGAGACGCAATTTGCGATAAAGGATTACAAAAACGGTCGTTCCGGAGGGGACAGTGACGTGTTTTACCGAGAAAAGAGCGAGATCATTGAATGGCCTCAAAAAGGCTCAGGGCCGACTAAGGGGGAGGCATCCCTTTGATCAGCCCTGACAGTACCTTTTGGAGACTGCAAATGAAGAAGTGATCGCCGGCTCGCCTGCCACAACAAGCCTTTGATGGTTATGACTATACCTGCCGGGGTCATCACTTTCCACGTGGGTATCCGTAAAAATGCGGTTGAAGAGAGACATTCAGCAACTGTGCATTCGCACAGAGGATGAAACAGATAGGTCTAAAAGACATTTGGCCGGGTTCAGGGGGAGGCTCCCTGAACCCGGCCATGTCTTAACAACCAACGGAGATAACGAAAGGAGGTTTCGCCGGCTCGCCTGCCACAACAAGCCTTTGATGGTTATGACTATACCTGCCGGCAGCATCACTTTCCACGTGGCGTTACGTATAAATCGGTTTCAGGGTATACAGTTTGTATCTGTGCTTTTGCACAGTCGTGTCAGGAGAGCTCTTAAAATCCGCAGTGATTATAAAGGGATTGAAGCCTCTGGGTTTTAGAGCCGTGCCAGTGTGCAAGAAGGCGCTCGGCAAGAGTGACTCCCGTAACGGCGAGTTCCTCAATGCTGTCAAGGTATGTCGATTCGTCCTGTCCGTACTCATTGACATCGGCTTGGCGGATGAGGCTTTGGCGTGAAATGCGAATGACCTGTTGAGCAAGGCTCTGCAAGGTCCCGTTTTGAAATGGAGTTTTTAAACCCGTTTTCCAAGCCTGTCGGTAGAGGATTGTCAATGCCTCTGGGGTCAGGGTGCGAAACAGAGAAGACGTTTCCTCGAGCCCTTGGTCATCATAAAAAATTCCTTTTACAAGCGCCGCAACGGACATGGTCATGTAAGGAGGAAGGCTGTCCGCTGAGCGGATTTCGATCTGAGGTCGGAGACGGGCTTCTGGAAAGAGGGTTGAAAGGTGGAGATCCCAATCACCGAGCAGAGCATGGTGACCGGCAAACCCATCAGCGATAAACTGCCTGAACGTAAAGCGATTTTGGGTAAGAGAGAGATACCGCCCTTCTCGGATTATGAAATACATGGGAACGTCAAGAGCATACTCGACGTAGTCAGAGAAACCCGCGCCAGGGTGGAGCATACGAGGGATCAATCCGCTTCGATCCTTATCGGTGCGTGACCAGATTTCGCCACGAGTGGAGAGAAAGCCGCTCGGCTTACCATCCAGCAGGGGGGAGTTGGCAAAGAGCGCATAGAAAAGAGGAGCGAGGTAGAAGGCAAGGCGGAGCTTGCGAAAGCAATCGTCTTCATTGCGGTAATCGAAGTTGACCTGCAGGCCCGCACTCTGCTTCATCATTCGCTGCCCCATATCGCCGGTGTGCCGCATATAGGGGCCCATGATGTCATAACGGGTTTTGGGTACCCAGCCGATATTCTCGAGTCCACTGAAGGGTTGTACACCTAGCCCGAGAAATCTCAATCCGAGCGAGCTTGCCGCAGCAGTTATCTCGGTATTGTGGGTGGCAAATCCTCTCTGACAACAATGAATGTCCGGACACAACGCTCCGGAAAGTTCCAGTTGTCCTCCGGGCTCAAGGGTGACAGAAGATGTCTGGTCTTTGAGGGCGACCAGGTGTTCTCCTTCATAAACCCCCTGCCAATGCCCCATCCCCTGCAATGCCTCAAGGAGGGCGTTTATTCTGGAATAGGTTGCCGCCTCTCCTGTCTCTGCGTCAACAACCAGCTTTTCCATTTCGGCGCCGATGCGCCACTCCGACTGTGGCTTTGCCCCTCTGGCCAGATAATCGATCAGGTCCTGATAGGACGCGACAGGCTTGTCAAGATGGGTTTTGATGAAGGTTGTCATGTTCAATCATCCTGCAAGACTGACTCAATATCGAGGAGGAAGCAAAAGCACAAGAAAAAAAGCCGGCCGTTGCAGGCCGGCTTCAAAGGCATGATCAAGCTGATTTGAGATAGGCGGTGATGTTTTCACCGATGGTTTCGAATATACGGGTAAACTCTTTTTCGCTACGCTCGAGAAGCGTAATGCGGAATCCCTGTTCGGGAGTACAAAAGGATGAGATGGGGACAACGCAGATGCCCGTCGATGCCAGCAGATAATAGACAAACCGTTTGTCAAGGGAGGCCCCCGGTTGGTTGACCAGACCTTCGACAAGTTTTTTGACTTCCTGGTTTTCAATAGGAAGGCTCTGTTGGTGATTCAATTTGCCGCGTTCGAAGACAACACTCATGTAAAAAGCCCCGTTGGTGCGGTTTACTTTGATTCCCGGAACCTTTTTGAGAACTTCGTAAGCAATGTTGGAATATTTCTCATAACGGCCCTTTCGCTCCTCCAGGTACACAGGATACTGGGGGTGAGTCATGATCAACGGAATCGCTTTTTGCGGCAACGTTGTCGAGCAGACCTCGACCATTTTCGAGTTGAGAATGCTCTGAACGTATTTTTTAAATACGGGGTCCTTGTCGGCGTTATAGACTTCGATCCAACCGCATCGAGCCCCCGGCCAGGGAGCTTCCTTGCTGATCCCCTTCATGGCAATGGCGGGTACGTCACCGATGAGATCGGAGATAGGCTTGGTCGACTGCCCGTTATAGACGATGTTGTGGTAAATCTCGTCACAGATAATGAAAAGATCGTATTCCTTGGCGATGGCGATCATCTCTTTGAGAATACGCTCGGGGTATACGGCTCCGGTGGGGTTGTCGGGATTGATGATGAGGATCCCGGAGATCGCTGGATTGTACTGAACCGAAAGGCGTAAGTCATCCAGGTCCGGGTACCAGTTGTTATCCGGGTTGAGCTTGTAAGAGACCGGTTTTTGACCGGCGTGGGCCGCTTCGCCGGAACTGTGCGTGCTGTACGTCGGGGAGGGGCCGATGACCCTGGCTTCGCGCCGGAGAAAGCCGTAAACTTTCTGGATTGCATCACCGAGGCCATTGAAAAAGATGATATCATCCGCGGTGATCTGGGTTTTTCCGCGTTTGTTGGTCAGATCGGCAAGAAACTCTCGGGTTTCGAGAACACCACGGGTCGGGCAATACCCGTAGGAACAATCCTTCATGGCCAGATCGGCAACAATTTTTTTCATCCAGTCGGGGATCTTTTCACCCTTGGCAACCGGATCACCGATGTTTTCCATGTTGGTTTTGATGCCCAGCTTTTTCAATTTGTCAGCGATTTCGACAATGGCTCTGATCTCGTACGTGAGCTCTCCCGCGCCGATGTGCACAATGTTGTTGCGCATAACCCTTCTCCCGTGATTGGTAATAAAATCGCTCTGCAGCGAAAATGGCCGAAATATGAAAAGGCCATGGACGATTGCGCCCATGGCCTGCTTGCTTGTAAGGGTTCCCTTATGGATCAGCGAGCAAGGATACGGGCATGCGTGCGGCATCCTGCTGCCGCCGCCTTTGCCGCGGCTGCTGCCGCTGCTGCCATGGTGTATCCTTTAAGGGAAAACATCATTTGAAGCTCTCCTTTAACCCGTGAATGCTTGGTTATCACAGCATCCGTGGAAAGTCAACGGTTTCCTTTGCCTGTCCCGGAAGTTAAGCGAGCTTGTTCGATTCACCAGTTAAAAGCCGCGCCGTTTTTTTCGAGAGATCTTTCCAATAATCCAGCCGACGAGAAAAACACCCCCTCCAGCAAGAAACCATTGGATCATGCCGGTCGTGAGCAGCTTCTTGTTTTCCTGGCGTAACGCTTCAATCTCTTCTGTTAGGCGGGTCTTGTCCTCTTCCAGTTGATTCCGCGTGTTGGTAATGTTGACGACCTCACGCGAATCCGCGAGCAGGGTATCGTATTTTTTGTTGACCTGCTCAAGCTCCTTTTTAGCCTCATCCAAGGCTTTCTGGAGATCAGAGATCTTCTGCTCGCCCTCCTGGGTATTTTGACGATGTTCGGTTTTATTGGCATTCAGCTCGGCATCAAGGGCATCCCGGTTTTTCTGAAGAGTGGAGACCTTGTCCTGAAGCTGAGCTTTATCCCGTTCAAGCCGAGTGATAAGTATGGCTTTCGGAGTGTCCTTGGTGATGTACTGGCTCTGCACATATCCCTGCTCGCCATTCTCGGTTCGAACCAGAAGGTAGCGCCCGTCATCGGACAGAACTTCCAAAGGCGTATCCGTGCGCAAGGTGGTGATGATCTCCGAGTCGTTATTGGCTTGTTGACGCAGCGTTATCACCAGCTGATCAGATACGTAACGGGTCTCCGCACTGAGTACAGGGGTGAGAAGAAAGAAAAATACCATTACGGCAATGTATCGGGTATTCGACATAGGGAATTACCTCCAAGGGGTCTGGCGTACGGTTTTCAGGTGAGCCCTGAGATAAACGCGCCGAGCGCAAAACTTCCCTAGCCTAGCGCTACTAGTGATTTTTTTCAACTCCGTAAAAGGCTGAAACTGTTTCGATAACGGCAATAAAATAAAAAAAGGGGCCTTTCGGCCCCTTTCGTTGTTTTAAAGCATGTTGGCTTTTCTTAAAAGGATTTCGGCTCCTTTTAATGAAATAACCAGTACGGCAAACCAGCCGATGATCAATATGCCTGCCATGGGGATCCTCCTAATATAGGTCTTCGGCTTCTTCGCCAGCCAAGTCGTGAGCCGTCAATTTTCTTGCGTCCATCAGCCTCCAGACGTAAGCGATGTAAGCAAGGACGAAGGGAACAGCAATAGCCACGTAACTCATTGCCGTCAGCGTATAGTGACTGCTGGAGGCGTTCGCAATGGTCAAGCTGCTCTGAAGGTCGAATTTTGACGGATAAAAGGCGGTATTGTTGAAGCCTGCCAGGAAAAAGACCGCCAGTCCGACAAACACCGTGCCCGGCCCCCCGAGCCAAATGCCGCTCCTCTTTTCGGTGAAGCGGGTAATGACCACGGCGGCAACCACAAGGACCAAGCCGAGAAGGAGCAGAACCAGAACCACGGGCATCGAAAGAAGATTGTCGAGGTACTTTCCAGCAACCAGCGAAACAGAACCGTTTTGCGGATCAACGGCATAGCCGTTCATGGTAACGAGGCGAATCAGGAAATACAACAGGAACGGCAGAGAGCAGAGCAGGTTGGTGAAAGCGGCTTTCCGCAGTTTTTCTTCCAGGGGGGGGTGGTGGATGTTGTTGGTCAGATACATGGCCCCCAATACTCTGGCCAGAAAGACCAGGAAAAATCCGAGCGAAAGGTTGAACAGGCTGAAAGCCGCCTCAACTCCCCGTAGCGGATGCTTCCAGCTTACCAGGTTGTAGGCATTCAGCTGAAAATTGGAGCCGCTGAAGAACGTGGCGACAGCGGCGCCAATCAGCAGAATC
>QKGY01000277.1 GCA_003250235.1 Desulfuromonadaceae bacterium | reverse complement strand
TCTCACCTATCGCGGCGGAGAACTCGCCATCGCCGGCGAGGCGGCGGTCGACGTCTTCGAGGGGCACATCAGCGTGCGCGGCATGCGGGTGCGGGAACTCTTCTCCCGCTATCCGGTCTTTCTTGCCGATATCGACTTTTCCGGGATCAATCTCTACAACCTGACCCGCACTCTCTCCTTCGGTGAGATGAACGGGGTGGTCGACGGCTACGTGCACCAGCTCAGCCTTCTTGGCACGACCCCTTCGCATTTCCAGGCCGAGCTGCGCACTCGGAGCAAAGGCAAGCGCAACATCAGCGTCAAGGCGTTGAAAAATCTCTCCATCCTCAGCCAGGGGGGGCTCTCCGCCGCGCTGTCGCGGGGGATTTACCGCTTTATCGACTTTTACCGCTATCGCCGCATCGGCTTCGTCTGCTCGCTGCAAAACGACGTCTTTCGCCTGCGGGGCACGGCGCTCGACGGTTCGGATCGCTACCTGGTTTACGGCGGACTGCTGCCGCCGCGCATCGATGTCGTCACCACCAGCCCGGTGATCTCCTTCAAGGAGATGGTCCGGCGTCTCAAGAGGCTCGACCGGGCCGGCTCCGGCGGATAAACGGATTGAAAGGGCGGAGCGGGCCGGGTATAGTTAAGCGTGCCGCGACGACAACGAAACAAGACCGAAATCATCCCATCCCGAGGAGGATTGTTGCCATGAAAGGTTCCCTGCGTCCCCTGTTCTGGTCCTGTCTGCTGATGATGGTCTCCTGCGTGACCATCAACATCTACTTCCCCGCCGAGGAAATCCGCGGCGCCGCCGACCGCATCGTCGACGAGGTGTGGAGCGAGCGCCCCGCCAACGAACCGTCCAAGCCGGCCGCTCCGACGGAGCAGAAGCAGCCCGGAAGCTCCTACCTGAGACTGTTCCAGCCTTCCGTCGCGTACGCGGCTCAGGACATCAATGTCAGCACCCCGGAGATCCGCGCCATCAAGCAGAGCATCAAGGACCGCTCGACCCGGCTGTTTCCCTATCTTGACGGCGGGCAGGTCGGCATCGGCAACGACGGTCTGCTCAAGCTGCGCAGCACCGATGGACTCGACCTGAAGTCCAGAGCCGAGGCGACCCGTCTGGTTCAGGCCGAGAACGACGACCGCAAGCGGCTTTACCAGGAGATCGCCCGCGCCAACGGTTTCCCGGAGAAGGCTCAGGAGGTTCAGGATATCTTCGCCGATTCCTGGCGCGCTCAGGCGAGTCCGGGATGGTACGTCGAAGCTGCGGACGGAAGCTGGAAACGCAAATAGCAGGACTCTTCGCCTTCGTCGAATCACAGGATAGATGCCAAAGGCCCATGCCGGGAAGGATATTGCATGGGCCTTTGCTGTATCCGGGGCCCGTTCCGGCATGGGTGACGTGACCAGGTTCGTGACCGGGGTGCGGGTGTGGCCGATCGGCAGCTTGTTAAATACCTGACGATTTGTGTTATACTTTCACCCTGTTTTCATGTGATTGGTCCTGGCTTTTTTGTGCGATCGTATCGCGCTTTTTTATAGAATTCCTTACAGGAGACTCAGGCGGATGCAGAGAGAAAACGATACAGACCCCTCCCGGTCCC
>QKGY01000185.1 GCA_003250235.1 Desulfuromonadaceae bacterium | reverse complement strand
CATGGCCGACCACGTCAAACTCGCCTGAGGCGGTGAGGATTTTCTCCAGTTGACGGGCAACCGAGATGCTGTCATCGACAATCAGAACGCGTTTCATAAAAACTACCTCCGTCTCGACAAAAGAAAGGATCGGAAAAACAGATCCGGAAAGTCGGCTGTCAAAAATCCGCACATATTCCCCACGGTCACGCCCGGGAAGGAGCGGATATTTCCTCCCCGTTGTCGATTTCTTGACGGGCGACATCCGGGGGAATGCGTCATCCCGATCATCCATGCACAGACTGTGCTAATTATAGCGATTTGCGGGTGGCAGAGCCTGTTTTTCTTGGCATCTCAATATATGAATATTTTTTAATTTAGAATAGACAATCAATGATCCTGTGCTATATTTTTAGCTGCCCCGACAAGACCGGAAGGAGGGGGTCGGTTTTGTCAGGGAGACACATGAGACAGCGCCATTTCCTGTCACGGAGTGGCGCTTTTTCATGCTCCGATCTCTCCGTCGCAGTTGCAATTCACAGGGGGCGTGATACTTAAAGGGGAGGACACTGGAAAGGCTGTACTCCCCATGAACAGACATCTTCGACGGGTGTTCGTCATCTACGCCATTGCCCTGTTACTGGTGATGATCTACGTCCCCTGGTTTGGCGAGTCAACGTCCGGCAACGAAGACCTGGCCTGGCTGGATTACCGGTTTATCTGGAACCCCCCGAAAATTGCCGGGTACCGCGTCTGCATTGATTTTGGTCGTATGTTTCTGGAGGTCGCTTCCTTGAGTGTCGTGATGCTGTTCGGCATCGTCTGGCTGTGGGGAGAGGACTGAAGGTTTTCTGGTCCGCAGGCATCCGCCACACTGTCGTCATGCTGGAGATGTCGGTTCTCTGGCTGGTGTCTTCCGTGAAATGATCGATGTCCTTCTTTCGATGGTTCTCTCCGCTTTCCCGGCTGGTACGCTCGGGATACGACATGATCCTGCCGATTTGGAAAGTGAGGGCACTGAACAAAAGCGGGTGTGTCGTGCGGTTGTCTCCGCGGGGTTGCCGCTGGCCTTGGTGTTCGGGCCGAGCCGATACGGAACCGGTTAACGTGGAGAACGTGGTTTGTGGCGGGCGACCCTTGCGCTGGTGAGCACCCAGCCCAGGAAAACGCCGACGGCAATGAGCAGCAGATACATCAGAGCCCGGGACATGGCCAGGGTCCAGAAAAGGAAGCGGATTTCCACCACGGCGGTGTTCTGCAGCATGAAGATGCCACTGAGCAATGTCAGGGCAATCCCGACGAAGAGTTTCAAATTCACGGTATCCCTCCCGAATGAGACTTGTCGTTTTTTAGTGTATCAGATGAGGGTGTCCGGCGTGGCGCGAACAAAAAAAGAGAGGCCCACGCATGTGAGCCTCTCTTTTCTCAATCTCAATGTATCCTGCAATATTAGCAGCAGCCGGAGCTGTGTTCAGGCGTGATGGTAAATCCTTCTCCCATGGAATTTTTGACGTAATCGATGATCTGCTTGCTGGAGAGGCTGCGGACAGCCGCATCCATCAGGACGTCGAGACCATTGATCGTGGTAACCTGTTCATCGTCTTTCAGCTCATCCAG
>QKGY01000210.1 GCA_003250235.1 Desulfuromonadaceae bacterium | reverse complement strand
CTTCGCGCGGATGGCGGGTCCATTCGAGAATCTTCTTCCCCCACAGCATGCGCAGGTAGTTGTGTAGGCGTCCCTCGCGCAGCAGCTGCTTCTGGGCGGCATTCCACAGCGGATCGTGGGTGGCGCCATGGGCGAATTCTTCCAGGGAATAGAGATACGGCCTGGGATCCTCCTCGTGGGCTTCAAGGGTTTGACGGGCCCAGTGGGGAAGGGATTCGTACCGGTCGTAGTGCGGGTTGAGGGCGCACATATTGAAACCGAGTTCACGCCAGGTGATGAGCTGGTCGAGAAAGGCCTCGGCGCTGGGATCGAGTCCCCACCAGCCCTCCTTTTGCCCGCGCGGTTTTTCTGCGAGACAGCCGGGGGACCAATTTTTCAGACGCAAGAGATCGTCGCAGATCCGGTGCGTGCTGATGTGGCCGAAATGCAGATACGGCGAGAGTCCGCTGGTGACGTCGAGACCCGGTTCGTTGCGGCACTCGGCATAGCGGGCCAGCTTTTCACTAAGGAAGCCGGCCAGGGTTGCTTCGGCAGCACGGGACCCTCCACGCTGAATCCCGGCCGGTATCTGGTGGTCAATCGGCAGATCGGCGAGTACCGATTCGGGACGCTGCAGGCGATTCGTGGGACAGGCGGGCCAGCGCTCCACAAGCTCCTGTGGAAGAGCCGGGAGGGTCCGCAGGCGCTTGCCGTGAAGAGGGTCCGAATCGGGTTTCTCCAGAAGATATCCGGGCAAAACCTTTTGCAGTGCCCGACGAAAGGCGTATGCCGATGGATAGAGCGTCTCGGTGGCGCGCATGGGGAAGATGCCGTTAGAATCGACCGCCTCAAGGGGAACGTCGAGGGTTGCAGCGGCTTCTTGGAGCATGCCGGGGATGATGAAACAGGGAAAGTCGTCGCTGACAACCAGACAGGCGTGGCGGGCCAGAAAGGCAAGCAGTCCGTCTCCGTCTCCGGGAGCCGGTTCCACGTAGGGGTAGTAGGTGACGAGCTGCTCCTGAAAGTGTCGGGCGTTGTCGGCCATCCCTTCGAGGATGAAGCGGTGCAGGCGATCGCTGGCCCAGGGGGTGGTGCAGGACAGCGGTTCGAGGATCAGTAGCGGGCGATGGAAATGCTGGGCCCATTCAATAGCGCGCTGCAGGGCGAAGTTCCATGTCGGGCGCCGGCTGGCGATCATCCAGTAGAGGACATAGGCGCCATTGGGCCGGGAAGGGCGGGTATTGAGTGGGCGGATGCGCGATTCGGGTACCTGGGCCATAAATGCTCCAGAGGCGGGTTCAGAGGGGCAACCAGGACGCTCTCAGCCACAGCCAGAGCGCGGCGATGGCCAGGGTTGCCAGGGTGACCGGGATGCCGATACGGGCATGCTCGCGCCAGCCGATGGCAATCCCGGTGCGGGCGGCCTGGTCGATGACGATGATATTGGCGATGCTGCCGACGATAAACAGATTTCCTGCCAGGGTGCTGGCCAGGGCCAGGACGGGCCCGGAGAGCGGGTGGGTAGCCGTCGGCAGCAGCAGCATGGTCGCCGGGACGTTGGAGACCAGGTTGGACAGCGGAACCGTGAGAGCGAACAGCCAGCCGGGGGAAGAAAGATCAATCCCCGAATCGCCGAGGGTCTGTATCCCCCGGTCGAGAAGGCCCGACGCCGATAGGGCGTGGTTAACGACGAACAGGCCGATGAACAGGATCAGCAGTTGCCAGTCGACCAAGGCAAGAATTCTGCGCGAGGCCATGCGGCGGCTGCTGAGCAGGAGGCCTGCGGCGCCCAAAGCCACCAGTTCTCTGGGCCAGGAGACCAGAAGAAAGGCTGCCACCAGGCCGACGAGGACCAGCATCCCCTTGCCGGTCTGCCAGACATCGAAGGGAGGGGCCTCGACCTCGGGAGGGAGCTGATCGGCCTGCCATCGCCCGCGGTAGCTGCGGGCGATGATGGCCCAGGTCAGAACGAGGCCGAGCAGCGAGGGAATGCCGCCGTCGACCAGGTAGCCGGCGAAGGAGAGGTTCAGGCTCTGGCCGATCAGCATGTTTTGGGGATTGCCGATCAGGGTCGCTGCCGAACCGACGTTTGAGGCGCAAGCCAGGGCCAGCAGGAACGGTCGGGGGTCGAGACGGCGGCGCAGGCACCCTTCCACCAGCAGGGGGGCCATGGCCAGGCAGACGATGTCATTCGCCAGCAGAGCCGAAAGCAGACCGCAGACCGATACCAGCAGGGCCAGCAGCCCCTCGGGGGTGCGTTCGGCCTTGGCGATGCTGGAGGTTAGGCGACTGTAGAAGCCGCCGAGGCGGAACTGGGCCGAGACGACCATCAGTCCAAAAAGCAGCGCGATGGTTGGTACATCCACCGCCATCCAGGCCTGTGTGAGGGTGACCTGATCGCTCACCAGCAGCAACAAGGCGCCCAGCAGGGCGATGCCGGTGCGGTCGAGGGCCAGGCCGGGGAGCCGGCCGAGGATCATGCCGAGATAGACGAAGAGGAAAATCAGCAGGACGGTCAGATTCATGAATGCGACTTTTCGGTGGCAACGGGGTCTGATGGGGTGCCGTGTAGGGAGAGACCCGGCGCAAGCAGGGCGGTGACGAGCGTTTCGGGCAGAAGGCCCCGGCGGTTGATTTCCAGCTTGATGCGTTCGACAATGTCGCTGGCGAAAAGTTTTTCATAGCGCACGTCGAGGACGTAGGCTTTGACCTTGAACCGGGTGAGAAAGGTGCGGTCGAAATGGTCCTCGGCGACGACGGTGATCGGCTTCTTCAGATAGACATAGGGGGAGCAGGCCGCCGCCTCCCAGGCCAGCCCCTTGATGCTCTGGACATCGAGGGATGCCGGCAGGAGAAATTCGGTCACCACCAGCTCGTCCAGGGCGCCGGAATTGGAGTTGGCAATGGCCTGGCTGAGCACCAGGGAATTGGGCAGGGTGACGGAGCTGTCGTCAAAGGTGCGGATCTTGACGGAGCGAAGGCCGATGTCGGTCACTTCCCCATAGTGGTCCCCGGCATGAATCATGTCGCCGACCCGGAAGGGGCGATCGAACAGGATAAGTGTCCCCGAGAGGATGTTTTTGATGAGATCCTGAGCCCCCAGGCCGACGGCCAGTCCTGCCGAGGCGCTCAGAGCCAAAACCGTGTTGAGCGGGGGATGCAGGACGCCGAAAACGATCATCGGGAGGGCGAACACCCAGCTCAGCAGGCGCAGAATCGGAAAGAGACTGGAGATGAACAGGCGATAGCGCGTGAACTTTCGCGCCAGGATCTCCGAGAGGCTCTGCAGCGCCTTGGTAAACAGCCAGACGGCGACAACCAGGAGGAGCGCCAGCAGCAGGCGGTTGTCGCTGAACAGGTTGCGGATGAATTGAGCGGTTTCGTCTTTCACGGGTCCCTCGGCTCAATAAAGAATGTTCAACGATTCGAGCGTTTCGCTGATCGGTCCGAAAAAAGTCGGGTTGGTGGTGTATCGCAGGGGCTGACCGTCCGGGTCGGATCCCTCGGTTTCCAGCAGATTGATCTGGGTCAGATAGTCAAGAATCAGCCGGCTTTTCAGGGCGGGCAACCGGAAGATGTCGCCGTGTTCGTCCGTCGAGAGCCCCCCGTGACTGAGAATCTCCGCCAGTGTCAGCAGGTAGCTGCGATCGAGGTCGCGCAGGAAACGGTAGTCCAGCTTCCTCAGGGGCGCTACCCGGATCCCTTTTTCTTCCGGGTCAAAACGGATGCTGATCTGCCAGTAGTAGAGGGCGGCGCGGATGTTTCCACTGCTAGACTCGAAGAGCTGGCGGAAAAATCTGTCCTGCAGCTCTTTCTGCTCGGTCTGTCGCGCTTCGTCCGTCGTCTCCTCGTCGCTCTCCCCGCTCTGTTCCGGCGGAGAAAAACGGATCGGGTAACCGCTGGTGTGCTGGCGCAGCAGCAGGACTTCGCGAAGTTCCGAATCGCTATGGAACAGGGTGGTGATCTGGTGGGTGAAATAACGGCTGATCTGCAGCTGATAATCGAGTCGAATCCAGGGATATTTCCTGAAGGTCATGATCCACAGGCAGTGCTTCCGGGTTGCCATGAGAATGTAAAGAAACGCTTCGGCGGCGTCACGGCCTCCAATGGTTCGAAGCAGCAGGTTGTGCCCCCCCTCGACGGCCAGAATCGACGGAAGCTCTGAGTGGAGGAAGGCCACGACTTCGGCGGGGTTGTCGAATGCCGGCGCGCCTTCGAACCATTGCCGAAAAAGGTTCAGGACGTCCTGTTCGCTTCTCAGCCGTTGCCCGATCTCCAGACGGCGAATGCGGTGCCTGGCCCCGAACTCGCTGACGAGGCAGTTCAGCAGAGACGTCTTGCCGCTGCCTTCGGGGCCGGTGACGGCGACGCTGCAGGCCCGGCCCCGTTGCCAGCGGCTGAGGATGTCTTCCAGGGTTTCCATTTCTTCTTCCCTGCCAACCATGAACTCCCGGCTCTTCAGCGGGCCGATGTTGAACATGCGCCGATAGACGGGAGGCAGGTCTTTCGCCTTTCGGGCCAGCTCCACGGAGGACGGGAGGTCGGCCAGTCGCAACAGACTCTCCTGCTGCGGACGGGCGCGTCCCAGCAGGTTGCCGAGGCGTTGCGTGTAGCGTCCCATGAGGGTGCGAAGCAGCGTTTTGCCTTCGATCCTTTCCGGGGGAAACAGGCGGTTCCGAAGGGCGGTCAAGAGGTTGCGCCCGTGTTGCAGGCGCCTGTACAGCGCCCAGCGCAGTCGGGCGCGCAACAGCCGGGCTTCCAGCAGATCCTCTTTGAGCGATGAGGTTCTTCGTTGATGGGCGAGCTCAAGCTCGACGGGAATTTCTTCGAAGAAAGCTGCCAGGGGGGATTCGATGGCCGCCAGTTTTTCCGCCGTGTGGCTGAGGATGTCCATGACCAGGCTTCGGGCGTCCGTCAGCCTTTCCTGCAGTTTGTCCGAAGGCGGAAGCTCATCCGGAGAGACTTGCAGCTGGGCCTGCAGCTCGTTGAGCTCCTCGAGTCCGGTGATCAGGTTGAACCGCATGTTGCGCCAGATATCCTCCAGATGATCCATCGCTTCGGTGTAAGCCTTTTCGTAGGCTTTAATCAGAGGGTGATCCTTCTGACGGGCCCGGTCGGGAAGGCTCTGGCGGGCCAGTTCTCTCACCGGGAGCTTGATCGCCCGGTAGCGTCGTTTGAGGCGTCGGCGCAAAACATGGTAGCGGATGCGGTTGATAAGCCCCCACGTCGAGGCGCAGATCCTGTCGAGACATTCCTCCTCGTTGGCCGCAAAGATGCTCCGGCCGTTGAGGGATTCCGCCGGTTTCCTGCGGGTGCGGATCAGGGTGATTTCCTCGGGGAGTTTTTTGATCAGGGCTGCATAACCGTCGGCTATCTGGTCGAGTGTCTGGCCGACGGGGCGCTTTTTGGGGGAAAAGGGCTTGAGGCTTTGGTCCAGCTGGAAGCGGACCTTTTGGTAGAGCCACAGGAGCTGGGCGTCGATCTCGGCGATGAGGCGCTTCAGGGCTTTTTCTTCCGGCGGCCAGTTCTGGCCGAGCGGATCGAAACAGGCTGCCAGCTTGTCGCGGCTTTTCCCCATGTCCTCGACGGCATGGGCCTGGCTCTGGTGAAGGCTTTCCATCAGAGAGGTCAGGCGCTTGAGGTTTTCCATTTTGAGGGTAGAGAAGGCCGTGTCGAGGTCGCTGAAAAATCCGTCCAGCACAGGGGTGCCGTCGGGCGTGCCCAGAAAGGGGTCCCGTTCGGCGCGCTGTTTGGTTGCGATACGGCAGGCTTCGACGCTCATACGTGGACATCTCCATAAACGGAGGGGATCGTGCCCCTGGCGATGAGGGCAGACCGGTTCACAGCCATTTCTTCCGTTTGAACCAGACGAAGAGGCCCCCGCCGATACCGATCATGATCAGCCAGAGGACCGGGTAGGCCCAGTGCCATTTGAGCTCGGGCATGTAATCGAAGTTCATGCCGTACACCCCGGCCAGAAAGGTCAGGGGAATGAAGATGCTCGCCATGATGGTCAGCACTTTCATGATCTCGTTCATGCGGTTGCTGATGCTCGACATGTAGAGATCGAGCATGGTCGCGAAAGGTCTCCACCGTGTCGATGACCTGGATGGTGTGATCGTACACGTCGCGCAGGTACACGCCGGTGGTCTCGGTGATCAGCTCCGTCTCGTCCCGCTGCAGTCCGCTGATGACCTCGCGCAGCGGCCACACCGATTTGCGAAGCAGGATCATCTCGCGCTTGAAGTTGTGGATGGCGTGCAGGGTGTCCTGGCCCGGATCGCTGATCAGCTGCTCCTCGAGCAGCTCAATCCGGTCGCCGATGGACTCAAGGATGAGAAAATAGCTGTCAACGATGGCGTCGATGAGGGCGTAGGCGAGGTAGTCGGCGCCCAGTTTGCGGATGCGTCCTTTGGCGTTGCGAAGGCGTTCGCGCACGCCGTCGAAGACGTCGCCCTCGAGTTCCTGGAACGAAAGGACGAAGCCGTCCCCCAGGATCAGGCTGACCTGCTCGGTGCGGATCTCGTTGCGGGCCGGATTGTAAAAAAGCATCTTGAGGACGATGAAGACGTAGTCGTCGAAGGGCTCGAATTTGGGACGGTGTTCGGTATTGAGGATGTCCTCCTGGACCAGGGGGTGGAACCCGAAGGCTTCGCCGAGGGCCTGGATGATTTCCGGCTGGTGCAGGCCGTCGACATTGATCCAGCTCACCGTGGAGCGTTGTTTGAGGTGGAAGCAGTCCCGCACGTTCTCGGGACGAATCTCCTTTTCTTCGAACCGGTCGGCGTCGTAATCGAGGTAGTGGATACGGACCTCTCCGCTTTTCCTCTCGCCGACGTGAATCAGGGTTCCCGGCGCGGCGCCTACCGGTTTTCCGCGTTTGTGGACCAGCTTCTTGGGCATCGGCACTCCATGCGGGCTTTTGGCGGGTATCGGATCAGGCCGCCGGTTGACGGACGCAAAGCCGGGGAGGGGGCGCCCCGGAATGAAATTCCCTGTTAAAATATATCCGAATTCTTCCGGGATGCCGAGAAAATATCCCTCGATACCGATCGGTGAATCCGCTATCCTGTTGCCTATGAAAACGATTCTGCTGCTGACCTATCTGTTGACCCTGGGGGTTCGCTTTGTCCTGCGCACCCTCGATCTTCGCCACCTGCGTCGCTATGGCCATACGGTCCCCGAAGGGTTCGAGGACGCCGTCGATCCGCAGCGACTGGCGCGAAGCGCCGACTACACCCTGGCCAAGAGCCGGCTCGGGCGGGTCGAGTCCCTTGTTTCGAGCGTTCTTGCGCTGGTTTTTCTCTTTGCCGGCGGGCTCTCCGTGTACGACCGCTTCGTCCAGTCTCTCGGACTCTCCTTTGTCCTGTCCGGCGTGGTGTTTTTTGTCGGCATCCAGCTGGCGCTGCAGGTGCTGGACATCCCCTTCAGCCTGATCCGAACCTTCCATCTGGAAAAACGCTTCGGCTTCAACCGCAGTACGGGGGCGTTGTGGCTGGCGGATCTGGCAAAAAGCACCCTGCTCGCTTCGGTGCTGATGGCGGCCGTGGTTGCCGGAGCCCTCGCCCTGGTGCAGCACAGCCCCCGCTTCTGGTGGCTGTGGGTCTGGGCGTTCTTCGCTCTGGTGACCCTGTTTCTGCTCTATCTCTCCCCGTATGTCATCGAGCCGCTTTTTTTCAAATTCTCGCCGGTGGCGCGCCCCGAATTGGCTGCCGCTATCGAAGCGCTCATGGCGCGGACCGGTCTGCGGGTCAGCGCGGTGCAGCAGGTCGACGCCTCGAAACGCAGCGGTCATTCCAACGCGTACTTTACCGGGATCGGCCGGGTCAAGCGGATCGTTCTTTTCGATACGCTGCTCGCGCAGATGACGGATCGGGAGATTCTCGCCGTTCTGGCTCACGAGGTCGGGCATTGGAAGAAGGGGCACATCCGCAACCGGCTTTTGACCGCGGAAATTATTTCTTTGCTCGGTTGTGTGACGGCTTACGGGATGTTGACCCTTGGCGTGCTCCCCGCGTGGCTGGGGCTCGATGGCAGCTCTTTCCATGCTCAGGTCGTGATCCTGGTCTTTGTCTTTTCGCTGGCCGGGTTCTTCTTTCAACCGCTGAGCAATGCCCTGTCGCGACGCCATGAATGGCAGGCCGATCACTTCGCCGCGCAACTGACCGAAGACCCCGAAGCGCTGGCAACGGCGCTGGTCAAACTGAGCCGGGAGAACCTGGCCAATCTGCATCCCCATCCGCTGTATGCCTGGTTCAGCTATTCCCACCCGCCGGTGGTGGCTCGTGTCGCCCGTCTCCGGGGCTATGGACAGGAACCCGTGAAAGGTGAGGGGGCGGGTTCGCGTATAAATAATGCTTGAAACCGCCTGCGCGACATGAGAAAGTGTGTTTCCGGTTCGCTATCTGTGAATATATCAAACAAGTGATATTACTGCGATTTTGAGGTTTCGTCCATGTTCATTCTTACCCTGAACTGTTGGAGCTATTCGCTGAGGTATCACCTCTTTGACTGGAAAAAGAGGGTTTTGCTGGC
>QKGY01000013.1 GCA_003250235.1 Desulfuromonadaceae bacterium | reverse complement strand
CCCAGTTTACGCTGTCCGGCCAGGTGACGGACGATACTCAGATAGGTTTCCTGGCTCATGGGGTAGAATCCGAGGGTAATGCCGAAGCGATCCGACAGGGAGAGTTTTTCGGAGACCTGCTCTTCCGGATGAATCTCCGCCTCTCCGGTGTTTTCTTCGAAGCGTTCCGGCATCAGGTGGCGCCGATTGCTCGTCGCATACACCAGCACGTTGGCGGGGCGGGCTTCGACGCCCCCTTCCAGCAGGGCCTTAAGCTCCCGGTAGGAGACCTCCGACTCGTCAAAGGAGAGGTCGTCGCAGAACAGGATGAACCGCTGCGGAAGACCGCGCAGGCGGGCGATGATGGCCGGTAGCTGGAAAAGGTCCTCTTTCTGGACTTCGATCAGTCGCAGGCCCAGGTCGCCGTAGCGGGCAAGAAGCCCCTTGACCGCCGAGGATTTGCCGCTGCCCCGCTCACCCCACAGCAGCACGTTGTTGGCCGGAAGACCATGGACGAACTGCAGGGTATTGCGCGTGAGCCGGTCCAGGGACCGGTCGATGCCGAGTAGATCGTCATGGTTCGGAAGGTCGGGAAACTCCACGGCGGAGAGCCACCCGGATGTTCCCTGGCTCTGCCAGCGAAACGCCCGGAAGGTTTCAAAGACCTCGGGATCGAGTTCGTATTCGGCCAGCTGCCGCGTCAGGTATTCTTCGCCCAAATCCATCAGGCTTTCCAGACGCTCGAGCAGGTAATCCCAGTCGATGTCCATTTCGGAAAGGTTCATGTAACGTCCTCCTTGAAAAGTGATCGTTACCGATCGTATCAGAAATTCTGCGGGGATGCATGGTGATTGTCAACGAGAGGTTCTGGAAACCATCGGGTTCCTGTGCTACACTCTGCGCCCTCTGGTTGTGAAGGAGAAGGTGTGAAGAAATTCGAAGGAGAACTGTTTGCCGTTGCGGCCCCGGGCCTGGAAGGGGTGTGTACCCGAGAGTTGTCCGGCCTGGGGATAGAGGGGGTGACCCCCGTTGCGGGCGGTGTGAGCTTTGCCGGCGGATTGGCCGAGATTTACCGGGCCAATCTCTGGCTTCGCACCGCCAGCCGCGTCCTGGTTCGGATCGGGTCTCTCCGCACTCGGGATTTTCCGGATTTCTATAAGAAGTGCGTTCGCTTGCCCTGGGGGCGGTTTATCCGTCCCACGACCCGGGTGCAGGTGCGGGCGACCAGTCATCGCTCGCGTTTGAACCACACCGACCGCATTGCCGAAACCGTACAAGACGCTATCCATCGTGCCCTGGGGAGTCAGGTGGCGTTGGGCGAAGGGCCTTCCCAGATCGTTGTCGTGCGGTTCGAGGACGACCAGTGCCGGATTTCCATCGACAGCTCGGGGGAGTTGTTGCACCGGCGTGGTTATCGCCTCTTCGGGAAACCCTGGCAGCGGGAATCCTCTACCGGCTCGGATGGGATGGAAGCCGTCCCCTCGTGGATCCCATGTGCGGCTCCGGAACCTTTGTCATCGAGGCGGCGCTGATGGCGGCCAATCTCCCGCCGGGAGGAGGGCGGAATTTTGCTTTCATGGACTGGCCGGGGTTTCGCCCCGGGCTCTGGCAGGTTCTGCTTGCCGAGGCCGACAAACAGAAAAGGGAGGTGTCGGCCATGATCCGGGGATCGGATCGCGATCCTGCCGCGCTGGAAGCGGCGCGGAGAAATGCTTGGAGAGCCGGCGTGGAAAATTTTGTCGTGCTGGAGCAGAGGGATCTGGCCGATGTCCAGGGCGGCGAGCCCCCTGGGGTGATCCTGTGTAACCCTCCTTATGGGGAAAGGCTGGGAAAAGGCGAGGACCTCACCCCCCTTTACCGCACGCTGGGAGCGGTTTACCGGGACAGATTCCCGCAATGGCGCAAGGCCGTTCTGTGTCCTCCATCCCCCCTTGTGGATGCCCTGGGATTGTCGATGAAAGCCGATATGGAGCTGAGTAACGGAGGCATTGCTGTCTCATTGTTTCGTGCCTAAGGTTTCTGTTGATTTCCAAAGATGATTCGTGTATGTTCGGTGCTTGTCTTCGTCCGGGGAGAATTCCGGCGGAGTTGAGATAGATAAGAAAGCGAGGTGAAGTTCAGTGGAAATCCATGTCGTCGATAACAACGTAGAAAAGGCGATTCGGGTCCTGAAGCGCAAGCTGCAGCAGGAAGGGTTGTTTCGTGAAATGAAGCAGCGCAAATTTTATGAGAAACCCAGCGTCAAGCGCAAGCGCAAAGAGAAAGAGGCCCAGCGTCGGCTGCGTAAGAAAATGCGGTTGATGAAAACGGACTGATTCCTCGCATGCACGTAAGATAAAAAAGAAGGGCCGCTCCATTCGGAGTGGCCCTTCTTTTTTTGCACAGAGAGCCTCAAACAAAAAAAGCCGCCCTGGACATGGCGGCTTTTTTTGTTTGAAAGGGATCAGACCGGCAGAACCGGAAGTTCGAGCCCCGCCATACGCTCGAGAATGCGTACGACCTGGGCGCTGTAACCGAACTCGTTGTCGTACCAGACATAGAGCACGCAGCGATTATTGTCGACAATGGTGGCCAGGGAGTCGACGATCCCGGCGTGACGCGAACCGACGAAGTCGCTCGATACCACCTCCGGGGAGTTGGTGTAATCGATCTGTTGCTGCAGCGAGGAATTGAGGGAGGTGTCCCTGAGATAGGCGTTCAATTCCGCAACGGTGGTCTCCTGATTGAGCGTCAGATTGAGAATGGCCAGCGACACGTTGGGGGTCGGAACCCGGATGGCATTGCCGGTCAGTTTGCCGGTCAGCTCGGGGAGAGCCTTGGCGACCGCTTTGGCGGCGCCGGTCTCGGTGATGACCATGTTGAGCGGGGCGCTTCTGCCGCGGCGGTTGTTCTTGTGGTAGTTGTCGATGAGGTTCTGGTCGTTGGTGTAGGAGTGACAGGTCTCCACATGGCCATTAACGATGCCAAAGCGGTCGTTGACCGCTTTAAGCACCGGGACAATGGCGTTGGTGGTGCAGCTTGCGGCCGAGAAGATCTTCTCATCGGGATTGATCAGCTCGTTGTTGACACCGAAAACGATGTTGGGGATATCCCCTTTGCCGGGCGCGGTGAGGATGACGGCGGAGGTCCCTTTGGCCTGCAGATGACGGCCGAGCCCTTCGCGGTCGCGCCACTTGCCGGTATTGTCGATGACGACAGCGTCCTTGATGCCATATTGGGTGTAATCCACGCTTTCCGGAGTGTCGGCGTAGATGATGCGGATCATATTGCCGTTGGCGACGATGGCGTTCTCTTTTTCATCCACGGTGATCGTCCCGCGAAAGTGGCCATGCACCGAGTCGCGACGCAGCAGGCTCGCGCGTTTGACCAGGTCGTCGGCGCTGCCTTTGCGCACCACGGCGGCGCGCAGGCGAATCTTGTCGCCGCCGCCGGTTTTCTCGATGAGAATGCGGGCCAGGAGACGGCCGATACGGCCGAAACCGTAGAGAACCACATCCTGGGGCTCTTTGCGCATCGAGGTTTTACCGGTGTTCACCGAACCCAGTTCCTGACGCACGAAGTCCTCGACGGGCTCACCGGGGGCCTGGGCTTGGTAGCGGACGGTCAGCTTGCCGATGTCGATGCGCGCCGGTGCCAGATCGAGTGCGCTGAGCGCCTTCAAAACGGGGAAGCTGTCGCGTACCGACAGTTCGTTCTCAAGGATCTGACGGGCGAAACGGTGCGCCCGAAGAATGTCGATGGTGGAGGGGCTGATCAGCGGGCGTCCATAAACCGTGATGACCACATTGTGGTCCCGGTAGAGCCTGCCGATGATGGGGAGCATGGCTTCGGCGAGCTCTTCGCGCTGCTGCCAGTCCTTGAGGTATTCTTCCTGCTTGGATGTGTTCATACGGTGTTCCTTTTGAGGGTTAATATGCAGTCAGGAGATGTCGGTTGCGATTAAAAACGCGCGTATCCTAAACGAACTCCCCCTCATTTTCAACCCCCTTTCCCGGAAAAATCGTCGACTTTGCACTGGACTTAGCCCAGTCGAGCTGTTATCTATATTCCCGTTGGCGAATGCCATAAAACTTTATTTTATTGCGACTGAGATACGGAATCGAACAGGGAGGCACGACGCAATGAGCAAAAAAGTTCATTACAGTGAGCTCGGGCTGGTCAATACCCGGGAGATGTTCAAAAAAGCCGTGGGTGGCGGATATGCCATTCCGGCCTACAATTTCAACAACCTGGAGCAGTTGCAGGCCATCGTCATGGCCTGTGCGGAAACCGCTTCTCCGGTAATTGTCCAGGTCAGTAAGGGCGCTCGCGACTACGCCAACCAGACCATGCTGCGCTACATGGCCCTGGGGGCGGTCGAGATGGTGCGTGAAATGGGTTCGAACATCCCCATCGCCCTGCATCTTGATCACGGTGACACCCTGGAGCTGTGCCAGTCCTGCGTCGATTCGGGCTTCTCCTCGGTGATGATCGACGGCTCCCACCTCCCTTACGACGAGAACGTCGCCCTGACCCGGAAGGTGGTCGAGTACGCCCACGCCCATGACGTCACCGTCGAGGGCGAACTGGGTGTGCTGGCCGGTATCGAGGACGAGGTCAGCGCCGAGCATTCCACCTACACCAAGCCCGAGGAGGTCGAGGACTTCGTCAAGAAGACTGGTGTCGACTCTCTGGCCATCTCCATCGGCACCAGCCACGGTGCCTATAAGTTCAAGCTTAAGGAAGGGGAGGAAGTACCGCCGCTGCGCTTCGATATTCTCGCCGAGTGCGAGAAGCGCCTGCCGGGCTTCCCCATTGTCCTTCACGGCGCCTCCAGCGTTGTTCAGGAGTATGTCGAGCTGATCAACGCTTACGGCGGCAAAATGGAAGGGGCTGTCGGCGTGCCGGAGGATCAGCTGCGCAAGGCAGCGGCCAGCGCCGTCTGCAAGATCAATATCGACTCGGACGGACGGCTGGCGGTCACTGCCCGGGTGCGCGAGTACCTGGCCAAGAATCCCGGCGAGTTCGATCCCCGCAAGTATCTCGGCGCCGCCCGCAAGGAACTCATCGCGCTGATCAAGCACAAGAACCAGACGGTTCTGGGCAGTGCCGGCAAGGCGTAGTTTTAGCGATCGTTTGACGAAAAAAGGCCGCCCTATGGGCGGCCTTTTTTATGCTCCGGAGGGCCTTCGCCCTATTTGGGGGGATGGTGCCCGTTTGCAGCGGATTCCTTGAACGTTACGGTGAGACTCATAGGCGTCTGATCTCTCTCGATATCGAGTTTGACCGTATCGCCGGCTTTGCGCTGCTTGACTTCGTAGACCAGGTCGAAATTCTCCTTGATGGCCACCCCGCCAAAGGTCAGGATGACATCCCCCTTTTTCAGCCCCGCATCTGCGGCCGTCGACCCCGGTGCCACCATTTCGAGCACCACCTGTCCCTTGGAATCGTCCAGCATCACCCCGAGGCGTACTTCCTTGTGGGGAAGATCCTCGTATTCGGTGAAGACCAGGTAGTCGTAGGGGACCATGGGGAATTCCGGCATCTCCACGTCCATGAGGCGGTCCTTTTTGCTCTCTGGGATATTGATTTCCCGGGAACCGATCAGGGCGTACGAGGTCGGAATGCGACGGAAAACCCTCCGGGGGATACCGAAGCCGAAGCGGATGTGATTGCCGCCGGCCACCACCACCATGTGCCAGGGCTCATCCCCCTGCTTGCTCTTGAGAAAGCGGGCGACATTCTCGGCCATGGTTTCGTCCCAGAGATTCTGCACGCGCAGGAAGCCGTCGAGCATGTTGTTCCCCTTGGTGTGTCCACCGAAGATCGCCTTGACCATCGCCGTATGATAGGGATCGCTCATGTCGATCTCCGGCAGCAGCTTTTTATCGGCGTCGGGCAGATCGGCAAAATCGGTTTGACCCACTGACCTGACCAGTTCTTTGGAGGCGTTGAGTCCCATCACCGGGATGCCGTTGTCGCGGGCAAAGACCAGCAGGTCTCTGTAATAGGCGAAATCCATGTTCCAGACGTCGAACCAGCGAGAGGTTTTGAGGAATTCCTTCTCGCTGAGCTCACCGGTCACCCAGCGGTTGAGAACCTCCTGCTGTCCGGTGGTGAACATCTCCATGCCGAGGGCGACCCTGCCGGGATAACGGGCGTACAGGGCTTTGAGAACCGTCAGCTCCAGCCGGTGCGAAGCGGGGTTGTCGTGGGTCTCGCCGACGTACACGACCCGGGCGTCGCCGGCTGCCGCGAGCATCTGCGCTTCGGAGACGTAGAACCCCGTGGGCAGGTGGAGGACGTCGCCGAGCACCGGTTCACGGCTCGGCGGATAGGGGGACTGGGGGTCGCCGAGGCGATGAGGTTTTGCGGGGGTACAGGCCGTCATTGCCACAAGTGTCAGGATGCCCAGGGCGGTCCGCAGGGACGTCGTCATCTGTTCCCTCCTGTCGGTTCGGGGTTGGGGACGGGTCAGTAGATGTTCTTGGAGTAAAAGATCTCCGTCATCTCTTTCTGCAGGCTTTCCTTGACCCGTTGTTTCTCTTCGGGGGAGAAATCGTTCGCGGCGCTGGCGAACAGATAGTTGTCCAGGTTGAAGTCGCGCAGCAGCATCTTGGTATGGAACAGGTTCTCCTGGTGGATATTGATATCCACGCACTGGTAGAGGTCCAGCGTCGATTTCTTGATGAACTGCTGGATGGACAGGATCTTGTGATCGATGTAGTGCTTGATGCCGCGCACGTCGCGGGTGAAGCCGCGCACCTTGTAATCCATCAGCACGATATCCGATTCGAAGGAGTTGATCAGGTGGTTCAGGGCTTTCAACGGGCTGATCTTGCCGCAGGTGGAGACGTCGACGTCGACCCGGAAGGTCGAAACCCCGGTCCGGGAATCGGTCTCCGGATAGGTATGGATGCACAGGTGGCTTTTATCCAGGTGAGCCAGAACCTGGTCCGGCTTGGGCTCCACCGGTTCCTCGGCGATGAGGATGGTGACGCTGGCGCCCATCGGGTCGTAGTCCTGGCTGGAGACGTTGAGGATATTGGCGCCGATGATCTCCGCCACCTCGGTGAGGATCTTCACCAGACGTTCCGAGTTGTACTCCTCGTCGATATATTCCAGATACTCCTTGCGGGCCTGGGGCGCTCGCGCGTAGCAAACGTCATAAATGTTGAAAGAGAGAGTTTTGGTCAGATTGTTGAAGCCCCTCAGTTTGATCTTGCGGGGGCGTTTGACCCGGTTTGCCTTCTTGGTTACTTTTTTTGCACACATCGTTTTGATATCCCTCCCGGGTGGTGAGATATTTGGCATGGCCAAACTCGCTAATCTAATCATGAGAGCGGCACGGATTTCAACAAAAAATGCGGCGAGGGGAAGGGAAGGGGATGCCGCGCTCTCTCCGGAAAAAAGAAACGCCCCGGTCAAGCACCGGGGCGTTTTTCTGCATCAGGCTCCGGTCGTCCCGATTTAGCCAGCAGCACTCTGGCGTTTGCGTTCGTTCATGACCTTATAAGCACAGAATTCGCCGCACATGGTGCAGGCGCCGTGCTCTTCGTCGACCCCCGATTCGGCGCGCAGCCGGCGTGCCTTCTCCGGGTCGAGGGCGAGGGCGAACTGCCCCTCCCAGTCAAGCTCTTTGCGGCACTTGGCCATG
>QKGY01000249.1 GCA_003250235.1 Desulfuromonadaceae bacterium | reverse complement strand
GGAGGCCAGGGCGTTTTCGTCGATATCGATGGCCGTGAACCGGCTGTCGGGAAAGGCCCGGGCCATCAGGACCAGGGCGACCCCCTCGCCACAGCCGAAATCGCAGACCCGGATGCCCTGTTGCAGGCGTTCGAGAAGCCGGCCGCCGTCGACGGAGGGGAGGAAGGTGTCGAGCAGCACCTGCCGGTGCTTGTTCTCGGCCAGCTCGGCCATGAACGCCTGAAATCTGGGGTAGCAGTCGTAGGGGATGCCTTCTCCGGAGGCGAAGGTGCCGATCAGCTTTTCCATCGAACAGGTGGTGAGCAGGGGGATTTCCTGGGTGTAAACCGCTAAATTACCGGCCTTGCCTTCTGTGGTGAGAAAATCCGCATGCTCCGGCGGGAGGCGGTAGGCGTTCTCCTGCCCCGCGAACCGGGTCAGCTCGACAATGCCTGCCGTGAACATGATTCCCAGCCACTCGCGCACATAGCGCGGGTGGAGCCCTGCGTCTTTGGCGATGACCGCTGGCGGTTGCGGGGTGGCGTAACGGGCCATCGCCTCGAACAGGCCGGTCCGGTAGCCGATAGCCATGGCCAGGTTGAGGGCGCCGTAATTGAGAATGTCGGTCATTTTACGCCCGAAGGCTTCGCGTCGCGAGTCGTCCTGGTTCATCCGTCACCTCGTGAGCTTGATCGGTCGGCCGCCGTGTTGAGCTCTTTCAGCAGGGCGTTGAGGTCGAGGCGATAGGTCTGCGCCGCTTCGCCGACGCTCATAAAGAGCGCATGGCAACACAGGCATTCTCCGGCCTGCGCGTCATACCGGTTGAATACGACAATCGTCTCCTCGTAATCGGAGACGATGTCGAGGAGGGTCATTCGGGCGTGAATCCGGGGTACAGACAAGGCCTTGACTCCTGCGGCTGCCATTCAGGGCTCTATCGCTGATTGCACGGTGTATTAAAACAACTCCAAGGATGCCATGGAATAGCCGGGTTGCAAGGGTTTGGTCGTCAATCCACGAGCAGAAAGGTGAATCGGTCCATCGGCTGGGAATAGTCGGTAAGGACCTTGATGGTGTAGTTCTGCCTGCGCGCGGTTTCAAATACATCGACCGCGAACGACTCCGGGCTCGGGCGGGCCTGAAGGGCATTTTTACAGGCCGTGCGCGGCCCGGGACACTCGGCGCATAGGCAGTTCTCGTCCATAAAGAACAGAAAGGCCTTGGGGTAGCCGGCCAGAAAGACGTCGCGCTCGATCTGAAGAAGCTGCGCGTTGACCTGCCGGCTCCAGGCGTGGCGCTTCTCCGGAAGGTCCATCTGCTGATGGAAATGGATCAGCAGCGCGTTCTCATATTCGGAAAAGAACTCCCGACAATCGGCCACGGAAGGGGTCTGGGGAGGACAGGTTCCCCTTTTGCCGTAGTTGGTGCAACCAAAGGTGCATTTCATCCTGACCCAGTGGAAGACCTGGATGTCGGAGGCCGTCATCCAGCGATAATCGAGGATACCGTGCGTTTTCAGGATGGCATCGATGGCTTCTCTTTGTACCAAAACATTCTCCTTCGATGCGGATCAGACACCCGCATGATTCTTGGCCGGTTGGGGCGGACACGGGGTGTCCCAGAGAGTCCCTATGATGAACATATTTGCGAATGGTTTCAAGGGATTAGTTGTGCGCCGCAGCGTACAACAAGACGGCGCGGCAAGAGAGGGTTCGCAAGAGACGAGGCAACGAGAAGACGGGAGATGGACGCGGCTATCTGTCCGTCTTTTTCCCTTGCAGATAGTCGCCGAGCAGAGAGCGGCTGTGCTCGTCATCGTGGCAGTAGATGCAGAGGTTTTCCCAGTTGCTGCCGTCGGCGGGGTTGTTGTTGTGGTTGCCGTCCTTGTGGTGGACGGTCAACAGGTGCAGGGTGTCGAGTTCGAACTCGCGTCCGCACTTGGCACAGATCCAACCGTGCAGCTTCAGCGAACGTTCCCGGTAGTTGTCCGACGAGGTCTGCTCCGCCTTGAGTTTGCGAACCATCGCGTCCAGCTCCTGCTGGCTCTTGGCGGGGGACGGCCTGTTGTTTCTCGGTTTGAAGGATCGGGTCATCGATATCCTCCGGGGATGCGGAACGATAATGGTTGAAGGCGGCTCTCGTTCGAGAGCCGCCTTGTTCGTGTCTCTAGGCCAGTTCCGAGGTGCACTGGGGGCAGCGCGTCGCTTTGATGGCGATGGCGCTCAGGCAGTACGGGCAGTCTTTGGTCGTTGGCACGGCCGGAGGGGCCTCTTCCTCGCGGCGCAGGCGGTTGATTCCTTTAATGAGCAGGAAAATGGCAAAGGCGACGATGATGAAACTGATGACGGTATTGAGAAATACACCGTAATTGACCGTGACGGCCCCGGCGGCCTGGGCCTCGGCAAGCGCGGGATAGGGGCCGGCTTTTGCTCCTTCCTTGAGAACGATGAAGAAGTTGGAAAAATCAACCCCGCCGAGCATCAGTCCGAGGGGGGGCATGAGTACGTCGGCGACCAGGCTCTTGACGATGGTGCCGAAGGCTCCGCCGATGATGATGCCGACCGCCATGTCGACGACGTTGCCGCGCATGGCGAACTCTTTGAACTCCTTGAACATTTTAGCCTCCCTCTGTTGGTCCGGCTTGGGAACCGGCAGCCGTAGCCGTGGCTTCAGGCCGCTGAAGGCGGGATGCCCGGTCATCGAACGGTTCTGTGGCAGAACCTTTTCTATTTCAGCAGCGCGTCCAAGGAAAGAATGCCAAAAATTATCAAAAAGCCAAGTGTCGCCACATAGCCGTGGTGGGCCCACCCGATATGCCCCAGTCTCTGGCGGCTGACCTGGCGATAGGTTTTCAGGTGTTTGATGACCTGCCAGCGCAGGTCAAAGGGGTTCAGTCTGATGCCGGCACGGGCCAACTCCCTTAAAATCTGGAAGGTGAATCCGAAGTTGGCGATTCCGGAGAGCAGAAAGAGCAGGAGATAGGTACGGAGCAACGGATGTCTCCCTTGCGGCTGGCGTTGAGAGGAAAGCTCACCCCTCTGAAGGATTTGGGGTGCTACCGCACTTCCAGCAGCGGGTGAACTGGCCTTCGATGATTTCTCCACACCCCGGACAGGTCCAGGGCTCGAAAGGGGTCGCCGCCGGCTCTGCCAGATTCTTCAGTAAATCGATGGCCCTGGGTTCGTCTTCGTCGTTCAGCAGCCAGAGTTCCGGGAAACACTCGACGAAGGGGATTTCTCCCATCGCGGTAAACAGACGCTCGTTTTTGATAAAGCAGGCAATTCCGCTGGCTTCCAGAAGGCCCTTGATCATTCCGGCCTGCGGTCCCTGCGCATGGCTGAAGGTTTTCAGTTTTCTCATGGCGTATCCATTCCCGCATCCGGTCAGCCGCCGGCGCGTTTGACCGTCCATCCTTGTTTTTTCAGGACGTCGATGAGCAGCTCGAGGTGGTCTCCCTGGATTTCAATCACGCCATCCTTGACGGTTCCTCCGGTCGCGCATCGCTTTTTCAGGGCCTGCCCGAATTCCTTGAGGGCTTCCGGTTCAAGAGGTACTCCGGTGATGACGGTCATGGCTTTGCCGTTTCGCCCCTTGGTCTCCCTGCGGATGCGGACGATGCCGTCGGAGGCGGGTGCGGTGTTCCCTTTGCGGCAGCGGCACGCGTCGGCCGGATGACCGCAATCCGGGCACATGCGGCCCGATTCGCTGGAATAGACGAGCCGGCTGTTCGAGTCTTTGGGTCGGGACATGCGCGTACTCCGTGTCACGGGTTGATCATGGCATTGTACGATGGCAGACGCGAGCAAACGTCTCAGGGATCCAGCGTCAGTCGTTCGAGGAGTTCTGAGATCGGAGGCTTCGCAGCCACCAGCGTTTCTTTCTGCTTTTTCGCAAGCTTCTTGATTCGAGCTTCGACCTTCAAGGCGAGGCCCCTAGGCCCGATTTCGCAGGCATAGACCAGCTCCAGTTCTCGGCAGGTCCGGGTGAAACGGGCCCCTTTGGCCTGCTTGCCGATATGCTGGCGCAGCCTGCGCGTCAGATCGGTCGTTACGCCGGTATAGAGGGCGTTGCGCTCGTTTCTCAGGATATAGACGCTCCAGGGATTCACGGTCCGGCTATTCCACGATCTTGCCGCGAAGCGACTTGATCTGGCCGCGCTTCGTTTTGCTCTCAAGCCTTTTTTCCCGCGAGCTGCGCGTCGGCCTTGTGGCCTTGCGGTTCTTGGGAATAACGGTAACGCGACGGATGATCTCCATGAGCCTGCTGACGGCCTCCTGACGATTCATGTCCTGACTGCGGTGCTGCTGCGCTTTGATCACGATCACGCCGTCTTTGGTGATCCGAGAGTCCGCGAGATGGAGCAGTTTCTCTTTGTAGAGGTCGTCCAGGGAGGATTTCCGGATATCGAAAAACAGGGTGATGGCCGTTGAGACCTTGTTGACGTTCTGCCCGCCGGAGCCCTGGGCCCGCACGGCTTTGACGATGACCTCCTGCTCCGGCAGGGAAATATGATTGGTAATGCGTATCATGGGGGCGCTTCAGGGCTGTTCCGCTTCTGCGTCATCGGAGGGGGCATTTTCGGTGATGTGCAGACCGCAGTGAAGGCAACGCCGCAGGTAGAGCGGGACGAAGCCGTTCATGTGGAAATAATTTCCGCAGCGGGGGCATTTGGCAAAGGCGGCCCGCATGACGGCAACGCAGACGAGCACAAGCCAGGCCGCGAAAACCCAGCCCGTCGCACGGTCCGAGCGGGTCAGTGCCAGGGACGTCCAGATCACCGGGATGTAAACCAGGATGAGGCCCCACAGAAACCAGCGTCGCCGCCGCAGGCCGCGCATTGCCGTGCGGAATTCTACCGTGTCGGGTGTCATGTGTTTGTCTCGTCAGCAGGGGGGGAGGATGCTTTTCTCGCTTCGAGGAGATCCAGGATGCGGGGGGTACACCGTGCCCCCTTGCAGGGACCGGATCCCGCCCCGGTCGCTTTTCGCAACCCCTCAAGCGTCGTGATCCCGTCGTCCATATGCTTGAGGAAAACCTTTTTTTTGATCCCCTTGCACAGGCAGACGGGCTTGAGCCCGTCGATAATAGCGTCTTCGTTCATGATTGTCCTCAGCGTTGCCGGATCTGGGGGGAGGCCATGCGTCCTTCAGCCCCTCGCCTCTGACCGGAAAACGTATCACAGGGGAACTCTCCTTGCCCAGTTATTATTGTGACAAGAAGGGGCTGCTGCGTCAAATGGCCCGGGGTTGACTTCGAGGCTGAGGGTGGTTAGATGGACACAGGGGGCGGAAAAGAGCGCTCCCCCAAGGAGGTTTTATGAGAAAGCGCACCGTTGTTTTTTGTCTCATGCTTGCCGCTGTTTTCGGGCTGTCGGTCGTCGATGCCTGGGCTGCCGGTAAACAGACGGAAAAAGTCGATCAGTCCGTCACGATTCTGGATCAGATCATGGCCATCCCCGAAAAGGCCATTCCTCCAGAGTTGCTGGAGAACGCCTACGGAATCGCTGTGATCCCCTCGGTAATTAAGGTGGGGTTTGTTCTGGGGGGACGTTATGGCACCGGCATTTTGTCGATTCGTCAGGCCAATGGAGCCTGGAGCGATCCCTGCTTTATTTCCCTGACCAGCGGCAGCCTGGGGTGGCAGATCGGCGCCTCTTCGACCGATGTGGTTCTGGTGTTCAAGAGTCAACGAAGTATTGATGGCATCATGAAGGGAACTTTCACTCTCGGTGGCGATGCCTCGGTGGCGGCCGGTCCCGTAGGCCGGCACGCGGAGGGAGCCACCGATGTGGAGCTGAAGGCCGAGATCTATTCCTATTCGCGCAGCCGCGGGCTCTTCGCCGGCGTGTCTCTCGAAGGATCGGCCATCCAGATCGACGGCGACTCCAATGCGGCTTTCTACGGAAAGGAAGGGACGCTGCCGAAGGATATCTTTGCCGGTGCCGTAAAAGCTCCGGCGATTGCCGACCGGCTGCGCCAGACGCTTGCCCGCTATGCCCCCGCGCCAGGGAAATGACCTGATGGGGTTCCCGCAGTCCGGGCGGATCCGCTCAATCCTGCAAAAGCGTGGCGGGGTTCAGGCCGATGCGCATGCCTCCCCAATGTTTTCCGCCGGATAGATCGCTGATGACCTGACCGGTGTCGCGGGAATAGGTCTGGAGCAGGAAGGGCTGTTCATTGCGGGCGCAGCGCAGTCCGGTCGTATCGTTGAAGAGGCGTTTGTCGCGACTGTTGACCAGGTCCTTTTCATAATCCCCGGTCAGAGGCCGGGAATAATTGCTGGTGTGGGTGGGGGCATAGCCGTTGGTGTCGACGCACAGGGCATAGATGCTCCCGCCCAGGGTCCGTGTCAGCTCGTCGTAGAGAGGCTGCAGCCTCCTTTCGAACTGGCTGTCGTAGCCCGTCCGGTATTTCTGGGGGTTGGTTTCCGGGATGGGGACGTACCTGCGGTCGAAAACATCAAATCCCTCCGTCTGGATGGCGTCAATGGACGCCTGCATCCTGTCCCTGAACCGGCGGGCTTCAAACAGGGTGCGTTCGAAACTTCCTTGTCCAACCTTGAACCGGGATACCATCTCCTGCATCGACTCCGTGGCATGGGAGAGCCCGGTCGCCCCTTTTTCCGATTCCTTCATATTCAGCGTGACCTGCTGACTCAATCCGTTGATATCCGTGACGTTCTGATGAATCACTTCGTTGGTGGCATTGAGCTGTTCGACGGAGGCGCTGATTCTCTGCAGCTGGTTATGGGTGTTCTCAAAATCACCCACCATGCATTGAAACTGCTGGCAGGAGCGATCGATCGCTTGGCGGGTTCGGTGCATGTGCTGGCTGATTTCGAGGGTCTCTTCCTGGGTCGTTTCCACGCTTTCGAGCATCTCGTTGATATTGTCCGAAATGCGGTCCGTCGCTTCCCGTACCCGCGAGGCCAGATCCTTGACCTCTTCCGCCACGACGGCAAAGCCCTTGCCGGCCTGACCTGCCCGGGCAGCCTCTACGGCGGCATTCAGGGCGAGCAGCCCCGTCTGGCGGGATATGGTCTGGATCAGTTGGACGATTTCCCGAATCCCTCGGGATTTGTCGCTGAGGGCTCCGACGGTTTGGTTGAACCCTTCGAGCTTTTTGTCGATGGTGCCGATATCGCCACTGACCTCGACGAGTTCGTTGTAACTCGCTTTGGCATTTTCGAGGTGACCGGAGGTGGAACTTGAAATGGTGGTCGTGCTTTCCGTGATGTCGGCAATGGCGGAAGTGGCCTGGTTGCTGCTTGTAAAAATGGCCCCGGCGAGCTCCCCCTGTTTTTCTGTGAGTGCCGCGGATATCTGCACCTTTTTACCGACTGCCGCTGAGGCAACGGCGATGTTGACGCCCGATTTTCGCACCGAACCGACGATTCCGCGCAGTCGGGCCATAAACCGGTTGTAGTTCTGCGAAAGATCCCTGACTTCATCATGGGTGTTCAGGGGAATGTCGCGGGAGAGATCGCCTTCACCGCCGCCGATTTCGTGAAAAATGTCGCTGATCTGGCGGATGGGGCGCACCAGCAGATAACGCAGGAAAAATATGACTCCGATGCAGATGAGAAAAGCGATGACGATCAGGGTGAGCACCACATGGTGGGTTCTCTCCATAATGGCCGTTACCGACTGCATCAATTCG